>DASQAE010000041.1:0-2755 GCA_035635915.1 Burkholderiaceae bacterium
AATCCGTCCGGCCGTTGCGCCACCCGGCAAGAATCGAGCCGCCATACCGAAACCATCACGCGGATTGTTTAGGAAAGTGCGTTGGTCGGTGGTTCGAGTGGATCCTGGACATTCGACAGCCGTGTAATGTCCTCAGGGGTACAACAGCTTGCTTATTGGAGTCTTTGTCTGGCGAGGCTCAAGATGCATGTGCAAACGGCGGTGACGACTCCGTGCGACTGCAGCACGCCCGCAGCGGCGGCCGAGGCTATTCCAGACGCGAGCGTGCGCGCACGGAAGAAAACGCGGAGCACCGTGCGACCCGTGCTCGCCGCTGTGCTGGCCATGTTGATCGCTGCGTGCGGAGGTGGTGGTGGTTCCGACCAATCATCGCCGCCACCGCCTCCCAACGAGCTGTCCGTGCTGCCGGGCGATCCTTCTTATCTTCCTCCCTACGGCGATGCCGGTGGCGACTCCGGCGACTCTGCCTCTGGCGACTCCGGGCCCGGTCTGGGCAAGTTCCGCAACGCGCTTGTGCGCGTTGAACTCGCCGATGGCAGAGTCGCGGGCGAAGCCGAGGTCGATTCGGTACGGGGCGTGGTGCACGTAAAACTCAAGAGCTACGGCGGACCGGTACGCTTCACCGTCAGAGGCAAGGCAGACGGCTCGACGACCTACTACGACGAGGCCGTGGGCAGGTTCGTCGCGTATCCGGCGGGCAAAGAGCTCAATGCGGTGGTCGCGAAGTTCGACAAGAACGTCGGCATCACGATATTGACGGACGGCGCTTGGCACTACCTGGCGACCAAGTACGGCGCGAACGGGTGGAAGGACGCGGCCAGGGTGACCGAAGCCAACAACGTGGTGCGCGACAACTTCAATCGGTTCGCGCCACCGGCCTATCCCGTGTCCGACATCACACGCCTTCCCTTTCTTCTCAGCGACACCACTCCCGACCACAGCATCCCGGCAAACGAGAATGGCCGTTACGGTGTCGTGTTGTCGGGACTTGGTGTTGCGGCCGGATCGTTCCGGCCCAACGATCCTGCGCCAGCGCTGGCGCTGGCCAGCCAGATGCCGCTCGACTATTGCGATGGTGTCCTCGATGGCGCCTGCAACGGAGTACCGGTCGTAGGCGATCCGGCGCAGGCGGCCTACACGGTCGCGGAACTACTTGCGCGCCTTACCACCGGCATCGACATCATCGTCACACGCTATCTCTTGCCACCTTCGCTCTTGCCACCTTCGATCACGGCGCAGCCGCTAGATCTCTCGGTAGTCACGGGCCTAATCGCAACCTTCAGCGTCACGGCGACAGGAACGCCCCCGCTCGCTTACCAATGGCAGCGTAACGGCGTGCCGATCGCCGGCGCGACCAATGCCAGCTTCTCGCTCGTGACGGCGCTGCTTGACAACGGTGCGACGTTCACCGCTGTGGTTTCCAATACCGCCGGAAGCGTCACGAGTCGTGCTGCCCGACTGACCGTTACGCCTATCACGGGCACGCCGACGATCACGCGCCAACCGCGCAGCCTGACGGTTGCCGAGGGCCTCGACGCAACCTTCAAGGTCGCCGCGACCGGAACCGCTCAGCTCGCTTACCAGTGGAGCCGCAACGGCGCCGCCATCGTGGGCGCGATTAGCGCCAGTTACGCCACACCGATCAATTCGATGGGCGACAGCAGTAGCCGTCGGCCAAGTCGGAACGATAGTTCGCACGACCAATGGCGGACAGTGAAGCAGTCGGTGGCGTGATGTCGTCGAACCCGTTCTCCGTCGGAGACAGCGGGCCGCGCGCACTCACCTGCCGGTTGGCGTCACTTACTCTCGTTGCTGCACTCTTCGCGCATCCCCTGGCTCGCGGCGAGGACTCGCAGGCCCACCTGCAGATCGAACTAGGCGACCACGCGGGCGCGGTCCGACGCATCGCCGTGGCAGAGCAGCGCGACCTGCTGGTCACCGGCGCTGACGACAAGACCACGCGCAGCTGGGCGCTTGCGTCGGGTCGGCCACTGCGCGTGTTCCGGACGCCGGTCGGAGAAAACGAGATCGGCCGCGTTTACGGCGTCGCCGTGCACCCGACGCAGCCGTGGGTTGCGATCGGCGGCACGTCCGGCAACGCGAACACGAGCCGGCACGCGATCTACGTCTTCGACGTTGTCAGCGGCCAGCCGCTGCGCTCGATCGACGCGCGTGGCGGCGACATCAAACGCCTTTGCTGGTCAGCCGACGGCACGCTGCTGATCGCTGCATACGCTGGTGCGCACGGCGTTCGTGCCTTCGACACAAACGGGGCGATGGTCTTCGAAGAACGCTTCGATGCAGCCGTTTATGCGCTCGCGACTTCTCCTCAGGGTCTGCTCGGCGCCGCGGCGCTCGATGGCACGCTGCGCATCTACGAAGCTGGCGGCGGACGTGTTGAGCGGCGCGCGAGTTTGACTGCACCCGCGCCGAATGCCGTGGCCGCCTCCTTCTCGCCCGACGGCAAGTCGCTTGTACTGGGCTATTTCGCTTCCGGCAAGGCGCCGGACATCGTCGATTGGCAAAGCGGTGCGACGCGCGCCCTTCCCGCGCCGGCACGGATGAAGATCGAAAACCTGATGTCGGTCGCTTGGTCGGCGCGCACGGGCCACGTCTTCGCAGCCGGTACGTATGGATTCGCGCAGCGCAAGGTGATGCTCGTCGAGTACGACTCGGTCGGCGCCAGAATCGTGCGAGAGGAGACCGTTGCGCGATTCTCGATCGCCGACCTGGCGCCGCTCGAGGATGGCCGCAT
>DASQAE010000042.1:0-7264 GCA_035635915.1 Burkholderiaceae bacterium
TCGCCGTCACGCTCGATCCGGGTCGAACGTGATCCCTCGTGCAAAGCCTCGTAGAAGTTCTGGCTCAGGCTCGCATGCGCCCGCATCCACCTCTGGGCGCCGGCGCGGCTCGCGTTCACGTGCAACCACAGAAACCGTCGCCGATCCGGCCGAGCAACCCTTCGGCTTCGGTGGCAGATTCGATCGACACCGGCGCAACACCAGGGCGAAACAGATAGGCGCAGATCAGGCCCTGCCGATCGCCGCCTTCGGACCGAAGCTGCGCCGGAATAATCGGGGTCGCGGGCGCGCTGTTGGACACGGCTCGGGTTGGTTTTGATTTGCCGCGCGGCGGAACGCGGCGGAACTGGCGCACTCCAAGATATGTCGCTCCGGTTGCGTTTTTGTGACCGCGGGTCCTTCTGCGGCCGTCATACAACGTTCAAGCTCCTGTAATCGGCGTGGCACGGTCCTCCTTCCTCATGCAGTTCTCTCCCTGACGGAAATTCCGTGCGGCGACGGGTCATGCCGAAGGGCTTCTACCTTCTGATCGCCGCCCAGTTTTCGTCTGCACTCGCCGACAACGCGCTGCTCATCGTCGCGATCGCGCTGCTCGAGGTTCAGGGGCTGCCGGGCTGGTGGGCGCCGCTGCTGCGGTTCTCGTTCGTCGCCTCATACGTGCTGCTTGCGCCGTTCGTTGGTCCGCTGGCCGATGCGTTGCCAAAACCAAGCTTGATGGCCTGGATGAATGCCGCCAAGGCGCTCGGTGTGCTGGGAATGCTGGCGGCGGCACATCCCGCGCTGGCGTTCGGCGTGGTCGGCCTGGCTGCCGCGACTTACGCGCCGGCCAAATACGGCCTGGTGACCGAGATGGTCAAGCCCGACAACCTGGTCGCGGCCAATGGATGGATCGAGGTCTCTGCGGTTGGCGCGGTCCTGCTGGGCGCTGTTCTCGGCGGCTTCCTGGTCAGCGATCATGTGCGCGCCATCGACAGCGTCCTGAACGCGGCGTTGCTGACAAGCTTTGGCAACATCTTCGACGCGGTGCCTTACCTGTTTTCGTTGCTCGTCCTCCTGCTCGTCTACGCACTGGCGGGAGTGCTCAACGCACGGGTTCCAACAAGCGGTGCACGTTATGCGCGCCCGAGCATCGATCCCACTCAACTGGTACGTGACTTCTATGCGGCGAACCGGACCTTATGGTGCGACCGCGAGGGCGGCCTGTCGCTCGCAGTGACGACCGTTCTTTGGGGCGTCGCAGCCACCCTGCAGTTTGCGGTGTTGCGCTGGTCGATCGACGTGCTCGGCCTCGAGTTGGCGCACGCGGCCTACCTGCAAGGCACGGTCGCGGTGGGAGTCGTGGTGGGCGCGGGCCTCGCAGGCCGCAGCGTTCGCATCGAATCGGTCCATCGCCTGCTGCCCGTGGGCGTGTTGCTTGGACTGCTTGTCCTTTCGGTGACCCTGATCGACCGGGTCGCGCTCGCGGTACCGGCGCTGCTCGTCGTGGGCGGGCTTGGCGGGTTCCTGCTCGTGCCGATGAACGCGCTGCTGCAGCACCGTGGCTTTTGGCTTCTGAGTGCCGGCCGTTCGATCGCGGTGCAGGGATTCAACGAGAACCTGAGCGTGCTCTGCTCGCTTGGCCTGTATAGCCTCGTGCTCGCCGCCGGCGCCCCGATCGTCGGAGTGATGATCGGCTTCGGCATAACGGTCGCGATCGTGCTTGCCTTGCTGCTGTTGCGGTTGCGGTTCGCCGACATGCGCGTAGCCCGCGCCGTGCGAACCAACGTCTCAGCGGACGTGCACCTGCGTGCGCAGCATCTCGGCGCGGCGCACAAGTGGACCGACGCTGATCGTCGCGAGAAACACTGATTCGATCCGCTCGAGGACGCGGGCTCGTGTTTTCCGAAGGACCTGCGTGCGCTGGCACGCACCGGCCGCGACGCCGGCGTGGAACTGTCGATTCTCGACGCCGTCGGCCGCGTCAACGAAACGCAACGGCGCGTGCTCGGAGAACGGCTTGCGGCGCGTTTTGGCGCCGATCTGAGCGGGCACTGGTTCGCGATTTGGGGACTCGCTTTCAAGCCCGGGACCGCGATTCGCGAGCTGATGCGCACGCCGGTGCTCTTCGACGGACGCAACCTCTACGAGCCCGGCGAGATGGTCAATTTGGGGTTCGAGTATTTCGGAATCGGTCGTCGTGTTGTGCACCCGGCTGCAACCGCCTTCGAGGAATCACAGGTGCCGGCGCTGGTTGCCTGAAGGGTTGACATCGCATCCAACTTAATGGACAGTATGTCCATTATGCGGGATAGCCGGACCGGCGCTTCCAATCAGGACATCAACGCGCGTATCGCGAGCCGCGTGCGGGCACTGCGCGCGGAGCGCGGCATCACCCTCGACACGCTGGCGGCGAAATGCGCGGTCAGCCGCTCGATGCTCTCGCTGGTCGAGCGTGGCGAGAGCAGTCCCACTGCGGTGGTGCTCGAAAAAATCGCCACTGGGCTCGGGGTACCGCTGGCAACGCTGTTCGAGGATTCGACTGCACCCGCCAATCCGGTGTCCCGACGCGATGATCGAACGCCGTGGCGCGATCCGCAGTCAGGCTATCTACGCCGCAATATTTCGCCCCCCAATTTTCCCTCGCCGCTCCAGATCGTCGAGGTCGTATTGCCGGCAGGCGCGCACGTGGCGTATGAAAGCGGCGCGCGCGACACCAGCATTCATCAGCAGATCTGGGTGCTGCAGGGCAGTCTCGAGGTCGCGCTCGGCAGTGCGACGTATCGCCTCGCTGAGGACGACTGCCTGGCGATGTTGCTCGACCAGCCGACGGCGTTCCGCAACCGCACGCGCAAGCCCACGCGATATGTCGTCGTGCTGGCAACCGAGAACGCTCGCGCCTCGAGGAGATGACGTGGCGAGCGCGATCGAGATTCGCCCCCTGCAAACCATCGGCGAGCGCGATATCGAGGGACTGAGCGATGTGCTGATCGACTGCGTGGAAGGCGGCGCATCGGTCAGCTTCATGCTGCCGATGTCGCGTGCGAAGGCAGACTTGTTCTGGCAAAACGCGGCCGCCAGCGCCGCGCGCGGCGAGCGTGTGGTTCTCGCTGCGTTCGACGCCGGAACGATCGTGGGCACGGTTCAGATCATTTTGCAGCAGCCCGAAAATCAGCCGCATCGTGGCGATCTGGCGAAGATGCTCGTGCATCGCCGCGCCCGGCGGCGCGGGGTCGGGGCGGCATTGCTCACCGCGGCCGAAACGAGCGCACTCGCCGCAGGCAAGACGCTGCTGGTGCTCGACACGGCCAGTAACGATGCCGAGCGCCTGTACGCGGGCCAAGGTTGGCAGCGCTGCGGACAAATTCCAAGTTACGCACTGCTGCCCGACGGTGTCCCATGCGCGACCACGATCTACTTCAAATTTTTGCGTGCCTGAGGCGTGACACGCGCAATAAAGAAGGCCCCGCACAGTCCGCGTAGCGGACGGCGGGGCCTAACGCGCAGGTTGCGCGGAGGAGGAGACAATCTTTGCGTGGTGCGCTTACTCGACCGAGGCTTGGCCCAGTTCACCGTAGCTGTGCGCGGTCGTGCGCGCTTCAGCGGCAACTTCAGCGCGCGTCTTCGAGGACGGCTGGGAAATCGGCTTCACGCCCAGTTCGCCGATCGGCAACTGGCCTTGTTGTTGCGCAAGCTTCAGGTCGGCAACGACTTCGCTGCGCGAGGCCGAGCTGATGAAGTGCTGCTTTTCGAAACCGAACGGATCGACGTCGTGTGCGAACACCGACGAAGAAACCAGCAGCGAGGCAAGGATCAGAACGCGTTTCATGGTGTTTCCTTTCGAGGGTTGGGTAAGTCCACTTGGAACGTCGATAAAGGCGTGTTCTCTTTCGATGAATGCAGTGTGAGCAGGCGCCGTTGCGCTTACATTTCTGGCGCACACGCGCAGATTTCCGATGAAACATGGGCCCATCAGCCCGCCCCCGAGCCGGGCGGGGCCAAAGGAGCCGTCCAGCGAATCAGCTTGCGGGCTGAGCTGCGGCTGCTGGTTTGCCCTCGATCCAGACAAAGGCCGCCAGCGCGCTGACGAGCGCCAGCGCAGCACTGACGAGCATGACCCAGCGAAATCCGGCGACGAAGGCGAGTTGCACCGCGTGCTTGAGCGCGGCCGCGAGCGCAGGGTCCAGGCCCTGCGGGATCTCCGCGCCGGCAAGCTTGTCACGCTGAGCCTGCAGCTGCGCGACGACCTGCGCTGACGCGCCTGCATCCTGCACGTGCTGCTGCAAACTCGCGTCGAACGCCCACGCCAGAATGAGGCCGAGCACGGCTATCGCAAGCAGCGCGGCGACGCGCGAAACGGCGTTGTTGATGCCGGAGGCGACCCCGGCCTGATCGCGGCTCATCGAGTTCATCACGGTCGTCGTCAAAGGTGCAACCGTGACGGTCATGCCGATCCCGAGCACGACCACCGCCGGGAAAAACGTCCTCCAATAACTACCGGCGCCTTCCTCGACACCGGGCAGCGCAAACAGCGCGAACCCGCACGCGGCGATCACCGGACCTATCACCAGCGGTTTTTTAGGGCCAAATCGATCGACCAGCGTGCCGGCCCAACGCGAGCCCGCGAACATGATGGCGATGAACGGCAGCAGCGCTGCGCCCGCCGCGGTGGCGCCGTAACCCTGCACCTGAATCAGATTGAGCGGAAAAAAGTAGAGGCCGCCGCCAAGCGCGGCATAAAGCAGAAGCGTCAGCAGATTGGCGCCGGCGAAGTTGCGATTGCGGAAGAACTCGAGCGGCAGCATGGGCGTGCGCGAGCGCCGCTGCACCACCACGAACGCAACCGCCGCCGCGATGCCGACAAGCGCGGCGCCGCGGACCTCGGCCGAGCTCCAGGTGCGCAGCGGCGCTTCGATGAACGCATACACGATGCCGCCGAGCGCGACTGTTGCAAGCAACGCCCCCGGCACGTCGAGGCGCGCACGCGCGGAGGCGCCGCGACTCTCGGGCACGCGTGACCAAACCAGGAACAACACCACGAGTGCCAGCGGAACGTTGATCAGAAACGCCCAGGTCCAGGAATAGTGATCGATCAGGAAGCCGCCCAACACGGGCCCGAGGGCGGCGGTGATTCCGGTCCAACCCGACCAGGTGCCGATGGCACGGCCGCGTTGAGCCTCGGGAAACGAAGCACTGATCAGGGCCAGGCTGCCTGGAACGAGCAAGGCGGCACCGACACCCTGCACCGCCCGCGCGATGATGAGCTGCTCGATGCCACGTGACAATCCACAGCCGATCGACGCAAGCGCGAACAGCGCAACGCCGAACGCAAAGATCCTGCGCCGCCCATAGTGATCGCCGAGCGAACCGCCCACCAGTAACAAGGCGGCGAGAAACAATGCGTAGGACTCGACCACCCACTGCGCATCAAACGCAGTGGTGTGCAGATCGCGCTGGATCGCGGGGATGGCAACGTTGACGACGGTGCCGTCCACGAAAGCCATGCTCGAGCCGATGATCGCGGCGACGAGCACCCAGCGCCGCGACGCCTGGGGACACGGCACTGCCTGTCCACCGTGCAGGATGAGTCCGGCGTCGCAAGGCGGCCTGCCGATCTGAGCCAATTGAATTGCTCCGAGTGATGTCGCTCGCATTGTGCGCAAGCGAGGATTTTCGCGTTAGGCAGGTCCATACCCGATTCCGTTCAATCGGCGCGGTGCCGACCAGGGGCGGGGCCCAAGCGACTGCTCGGCTGCGTTGTGCAATCCTTGCGCCGTATCCGCGACGACGGTTCGGCATCTTGTGGACACTCTGATCCTGAAGCTCGTGCTGACGCCGGCGCTTATTGGGGCGGCAAGCCTGGCGGGCCGCCGCTGGGGACCGTCCGTCAGCGGCTGGCTCGTGGGCCTGCCGTTCACCTCGGCACCCATCGTCTTTTTTCTCGCCTTGGCCGAGGACAGCACCTTTGCGCGCGACGCTGCCATCGGCACCCTGGCAGGGACGCTTTCGCAAGCCGGATTCTGCTTGGTGTACGCCTGGCTGGCCGGTCGTTTCGCGTGGTTGTTCAGTTGCGCAGCGAGCGCACTCGTTTTTCTCGCCGCGACGGCGGCGCTTCAAGCATTGCGCGTTCCGGTTGCGATCCTTTACACCGTCACAGTGCTTGCGCTGGTGATTGCGCTGTTGCTCATGCCGAGACGCAAGCCGACCGAGCCAGGCGCGCATCGATTGCCGGCGTGGGACCTGCCCGCACGCATGATCATTGCCACTGCGTTTGTGATCGCCTTGACGGCCGCGGCATCGGCGCTGGGCCCTCATCTCACCGGGCTGCTGGCGCCGTTTCCCTTGTATGCGGCCATCCTCACGGGTTTTGCCCACAGCCAGCAAGGCGGCAGCGCGGCGATTGGCGTGTTGCGCGGCCTGTTGTTCGGCCTGTTCGCGTTCGCGACCTTCTTCGCCGTTCTGGCGGCATTGATCGAACGCTCAGGTATCGCACTCGCTTTTGCGGGCGCGCTCGTTGCCGCGCTGGGCGTGCAAGGCGGTTCCTTTTGGTTGCTTCGCCGAGTGGCGGCGTCGCGCTAGAAACCGTAGATGAGCGAAACCGCCGTTGCACTGTCGTTCTTCAGGCGATCCTGCGGCACGTTGGTGTTGTGGCGCAGGGTATATGAAACCGACAACGCAAGATCGCCACGCAGGCCGGCAGTAAGCGCCGAGACGCTCTCGCTGTAGGTGTTGCTCGACCTGGCTTCGACGGCGATTCGCTCCGTGAAAGCCGCGTGATCACTCATCTTCCAACCATATTTCAGCGTGCCTGCGACGACGGTTTCCTGCTCCGCCGCTTCGGCAGGACGCCGCGTCCGGCTCACGCCGATGCCGGCCTGGATGTCGAGTTGCTGCGCAGGAGCGTCGATGAAACGCCGCCCCAGCCCGATCGTCGATGAGGTGCGCCGCTGGTATGCGCCAAAACGGTCGTAGCTGCCGTCGATTGCGCCGAACACGTAGTTGTGGTCCGAGAAGGTGTAGTCGCTCTGCAGGTTGCCGCGGTATTCCTCGGCAGTCCTCACACCAGCGCTCGAACCAATCGTTCCCCGCACCATTCCCGCATGGCGCCAGTGGCCCGCGAGAAAACCTAGATCGAGTTCGGCATTCGCATTCGTCGTGTCGGTGTTGCCGCGGTTGGCGAGGTAGGCGAGCGCGATCCTGCCGAACAAGCCCCGCGTCTTGTTCTGATCGCGTGCGGCGGTGGAGAGCATCTTGGACGTGTCCTCGACCGCGTTCTCGCCCTCGGCGT
>DASQAE010000043.1:0-4113 GCA_035635915.1 Burkholderiaceae bacterium
AAAAAAACCCCCGCATCCGCCGCGACCCCGGCCAAACGCGCGGCCGCGCCAACAGCGCCCGCCGGCCCGGCCGCAAAATCCAGCTACACCGCGGACGAAATCTGGAGCGGATTTCTCGACGGCGCCGGCGTGGATATTCCACTGCCACGCGGCATCACACCGGAGATGATGCGCACCATCGGCGTGATGCTGCGCGCCTCCATCGAAGGCATGCTGCAACTGATCGCGGTGCGTGCGGCGGCGAAAAACGAGCTGCGCGCCGCGGTGACCGTGATCCAGGTGCGCGACAACAATCCATTGAAGTTTTCGCCCGATGCAACCGTGGCGCTGATGCAGTTGCTGCAGCCGCCCGGGCGCGGTTTCCTGCCCGGGCCCGAAGCGATCCGCGACGCAATGGTCGACCTGCAGTCGCATCAGATCGGTACCATGGCCGGCATGCGTGCCGCACTCGCCGGTGTGCTTGAGCGGTTTCAGCCGCAACTGCTCGAGGGCCGACTCACCGGCCAGAGCGTGCTCGATGCATTGCTGCCGATGAATCGCAAGGCTAAATTATGGGAGCTGTTTCTGCAGCACTACCGATCGATCCGCAACGACGCGGAAGACGACTTTCACGACCTGTTCGGCAAAGCGTTCGTCGAGGCGTACGCCGAGCAGGTCGAACGGCTGTCGCAGGCCCAGGAAGACGCACCGACGGCGCCACGCTGACGATGTTCTCGATAGCCACGGCCGAGCGCTCATTCGCCGGCGGCCGCGAATACAACGAGGACTGCACGGCCGTCGAGCAGAGCGACGGCGGTCACACCTGCCTGGTGCTCTCCGACGGCGCGGGTGGTCACGCCGGCGGCGCAGTGGCTTCGCGCATCGCGGTGAACAAGGTGCTCGACGGATTCCGTGCGCGGCCACCGGCCGATGCGGACGATCTTTCCGAGCTCCTGCTCGATGCGCACGATGCCGTGCTCGCCGCGCAGCGTGCAGCCGAAGGCGCGGCGCAGGCAATGCACGCCACCATCGTGGTACTCACCATCGATGCGAACGCGGGCACGGCCTTGTGGGGTCACGTCGGCGATTCGCGCCTGTACGTGCTGCGCCGTGGCACGGTTCTGGCGGTGACGCGCGACGACAGCGTGGTGCAATGGATGGTCGATTCCGGTTATCTGCCCCCCGAGCAGGCGCGTTCGCACCCGAAGAAGAACCGGCTTCTCGCCGCGCTCGGAGCCGATACCGACTTGCAGCCGACCGTGCAGGTCGAACCGCTTCCAGTCGAAGAAGGCGACGCGTTCCTGCTCTGCACCGACGGGTGGTGGGATGGACTCGCCGGTGGCCAGATCGAAAGCGAACTCAGCCTCGCACCCAGCGTCGATGCGTGGGTCGACGCGATGGCATCGACCATCGCGCAGAAGGCAGGCGCCAATCACGACAACTACTCGGCGATCGGCTGCTGGATCGTGCGTGCGCGCAAGGCGGCACCTGCCGGAGAAATTTTCAAAACCGGGTTCAACTGGGAGTCATCATGAGACATCGTCAAATTTTGGTTGCCGCGTTGACCGTGGCCCTTCTCGCCAGCGCGTTTTCCACGCTGGCGCTCGCCCAGACCACACCGCCGAAGGTGCTCGAAGACAACCAGGTGACGGAGAAAAATCTGCTCGATGCGCTGACGCCGAGCGCCGACGAGTTGGAAGGCATTCGCACGCGCAGCCTGCGCGTCGCTCCCTCGGGTGGGCAAGTCGCCGGAAACCAGGCGGGTACCGCGACCGCCGCGACCATCGCGCCGCGGCGCGACGTTTCGCTGCTGGTGACGTTCGTGACCAATTCGGCCACGCTCACCAAGCGCGCGCAGAAGTTGCTCGACGTGGTCGGGCGCGCGCTGAAAACGGATCAGCTGGCCGCGCTCAAGTTCACGGTCGAGGGCCACGCCGATCCACGCGGCAATCGCCAGACCAATCTGGCGCTGTCGAAGGCGCGTGCGGAGAACGTGTGCAAGTACCTGATTGCCGCGCACGGCGTCGAAGACACGCGCCTTCTTGCAGTCGGCAAGGGCGATACCGAGCTGCTCAACAGGGCCAAACCAACCGCGCCGGAGAACCGTCGGGTCACGCTCGTAACGCGGCTCGAGTAGCGCGCGAGCGGGTTACCTAAGTCATCGCGGCGAGAGCGGATTGCTCGTTATCCTGCCCTGGCTCTACAGAGCGAGAGCGAAGTCGGCATTGGCGAGCGACGGAGATCGACGATGAAGCGACGCGTGATGATGATGCTGGCCGCGGTGTCGGCATTGGCCGCGTGCGGCATGTTCGGCGGTGGGAGCAAGGAGACCAGCGTTGAGATGACTCTTGCCGCCGGCAACCAGCTGAATCCGAACGCGCAACGCAGGCCTTCGCCGGTGGTGGTGCGGGTGTTCGATCTGAAGACGCCGGCTGGTTTCGATGCCGCGACCTACGAGGGCCTGTTCGAACGCGATCGGGAAACCCTGGCCGCCGATCTTGTCGCGCGCGACGAGTTCACGCTCAACGCCGGCGAAGGCAAAAGGATCGAACGCAAGCTCGCGCCGGAAACGAAAGTGATCGCCGTCGCAGTTGCGTTTCGCGAGCTCGAGCGCGCAGCCTGGCGCACCACGGTAGCGGTGAAGCCGAACACGAAAAATCGCATCAACGTGGCGCTCGATGGTGTCACCGTCATCGCCACGGTCGTGCCGTAGGCCGAAGGTCGACTTGCAACGTCATGCAGTTTGCGGCCCCCCGAATGAGCGACGACCTCACAACCTGCACGCGATTCGCATGAGCTGGCGCAGCCGCGTCGTCTGGTCGCAGGGCATGTTCCTGCAGCCGCATCACTTTCAGCAGGAAGGGCGTTATCACGAGCGCCAGCTCGACGCGCGTGCGCGCGCGGCGCACCCGTACGGTTGGGGTTTCACGCGCCTCGCGATCGACCAGGCCGCGCTTGCGCTCGGCCGGGTGGCACTGGCTGACGGCGCCGGCGTGCTGCCGGACGGAACGTCCTTCGCTGCACCCGAACTCGATGTTTTGCCGCCGCCGCTCGAGATCCCGGCCGACATGCGCGACGAATTGGTGATGCTCGCGCTGCCACTGGCACGCCCGGGCGGAACTGAAGTCGATTTCGGCGGTGGCGACACGGGTCTTGCGCGCTACCGAGCGCAGGAACTGACGGCGCGCGATCACACCAGTGCCTCCGATCAGGCGGCCTCGATCCAGGTCGGGCACCTGCAGTTGCGGCTGCTGCGCTCCAAGGACACGACCGCTGCGTACGCCGCGCTCGCCTGTGCCCGGGTGCAACAGCGGCGTCCCGATGGACAGGTCGTGCTCGCGCCCGAGTTCATCGCGCCCCAACACACACTGGCGGCTACGCCACAGCTCGCTCAGATGGCGGGCCATATCCACGGCCTGCTTGCGCAGCGCGCGCAGGCGCTTGCGGCGCGCATGGGCCAGCTCGGCCACGGTGTTGCCGAAGTCGCGCACTTCCTGATGCTGCAGATGTTCAATCGGTGGGAGCCGGTGTTCTCGCAGCATGCAAGGCTTGCCAACGCGCATCCGCAACGCTTGTACGACGACTGCGTCGCGCTGGCGGGCGAGTTATCGACATTTGTCGGCGCAGGACGGCGTGCGGCCACGTTCCCCATCTACAACCACGACGATCCGGCGGCGTGTTTCCTGCCGGTGATGGCGGAGCTGCGCGACCTGTTCTCGCGCGGCCTGGAGGATTCCGCGATCGCGATCGAACTGGTCGATCGCAAGTTCGGCGTGCGTACCGCGGCAGTCGGCGACCTCGAGCTCGTGCGCAGCGCAAGTTTTGTGCTGGCGGTCAATGCGCAGCTGCCGCCGGAGCAGCTCAAGCCGCGCTTCATGGCGCAATCCAAGCTCGGTCCGGTCGAGCGCATCCGCGACCTGGTGAACCTGCAGTTGCCGGGCATCGGATTGCGCAACCTGCCCGTGGCGCCGCGCCAGCTGCCGTATCACGCCGGCTTTTTCTATTTCGAGCTCGAGCGCAGCGGCGATTTGTGGAAGCAGTTCGAGAAGGCCGGCAATCTCGCGATCCACGTAGCGGGCGAATTCCCTGGCCTTGAAATGGAACTGTGGGCGATCCGCCAACAGTCGTAGACCA
>DASQAE010000044.1:0-3435 GCA_035635915.1 Burkholderiaceae bacterium
AGAATCGTTGCAGGGCTTCGGTCGTGAGTTCGGGCACTTCCTCGGGAAAGAAGTGGCCCGCACCGATCGCCTGGCCTTGCACGTCGTTGCACCACGTTTGCCAGAGCGCGATCGGGCCGCCGGCGTCGGCGTACCAGCTGCCGAGCGCGCCTCGTGCGCTCCAGAGTGCGAGCAGCGGTGCTTCGATGCGTCGCCCCGCCATGCGGTCGGCCAGATCGTGCTCGCGATCGAGCGTCGCTGCGGCCCGGTATTCCTCGCAGATCGCGTGGATGTGAGCGGGGTCACGCAGCGCCTGCACGTATGCGTCGCGCACGTCCGCCGCAAATCCAGCCGAAGTGCTGCCCCAGTTGCCGAGTGCATCGTCGACGACGGCGTCGGGCGCGCCGCCCAATAGCCGCTCCGGCAGCGGCTCGTGCTGTGCCAGCAGCGACCATGGCCAGAACGCGAGTGCGAGGCGCGCGTCGGCGCGGTCCCACGAGGTCAGCGTCGGCAATATGTCGAGCACGGCGATGCGCTGCACGCGCTGCGGGCGATCGAGCGCCATTCGGTACGCGACGCGACCGCCGCGATCGTGCCCCGCAACGCTGAAGCGCGTGAAGCCCAGTTGCTGCATGACGGTCACCAGGTCGTCGGCCATCGCGCGTTTCGTATAGGGCGCGTGGTCCGCACTCGAGGCCGGGCAGGAGCTTCGCCCGTAGCCGCGCAGGTCGGCGCATACGACCGTGAAGTTGCGGGCGAGTTGCGGCGCGACGCGGCGCCACATCAGGTGGGTCTGCGGGAAACCGTGCAGCAACAGCAGTGGCGGCCCCGAACCGGACCGGCGGATGAAGATGGTGGCTTCGCCCGCTTGAATCTCGGCCGTCTCGAAACGATCGAACATGCGGTGCTTAACTGCGCGCGGCTGGTTCGCTGAGGAAGATTTCGACGCGGCGATTTTGTGCGCGGCCGACCGCAGTGTCGTTGCTCGCGATCGGTTGCAGCTCGCCACGGCCATTGACGATCATTCGACCAGGGTCGACACCGTGGTTGTGCAGGTAGTCTCGAACGTTCACCGCACGGTCGAGCGATAGCCGGTTGTTCAGCTCCTCGCCTCCGACGCTGTCGGTGTGGCCAACGATCGTAACGCGCGTCTTCGGGTCGAGGCCTTGCGCAAACTGGTCGAGCACCGGGCGCATCTGTGGTTTGACCTGGGCGCTGCCGGGATCGAAAGAGAAGTCGCTCGGCACGCTGAGCTTGAGCTGGTTGTCGGATGTGCGAACGACATCGATTCCGGTGCCCTGCGTCGCGCGCGCCATTTCCGCGCGTTTCGCTTCCATGTGCCTGCTCCACAAATTGCCGGCCACGGCGCCGGCTGCGCCGCCGACGACTGCGCCGGTCGCTGCGTTGCCGCCGGTTGCGGCACCAACTGCTGCTCCTGCTGCGGCGCCAACACCGGCACCGGTTGCAGTGCTGCGCTGGCGTTCCGTCATCGACTGGCAGCCGGCAACGCCGACAAGAGCCGCCAATACGAGAGTGGCCGATCGTGGACCGAATGAGATCCTGGACATGCTTTGCTCCTGTTTCTTGCAACGATTACCTCACGCTGCCCGACCGCCGATCGTGCGTCTGTCGCCGCAGTTCGCGCGTTGTTGTCGGATTGGACCGACAGCTTGGTCCGTGTTGCGGCACGAGGTGTGGGCGCTTCACTCGAGCGGTGTAAATTGCTCGACGCTCCGAGGCGACGCCTCGGACGGATCCGAGGAGGAACACGATGAGAAAACCACACGCGGTCTACGCAGTCGCAATCGCGCTTGCTGCCGGCGCTTCGTACGCACAGGATGTCGAGGTACGCATCGGTCACGTCGCACCCCTGTCGGGAGGACAGGCGCATTACGGCAAGGACAACGAGCGCGGCGCGATCATGGCAATCGAGGACTTGAACGCGAAGAACATCAAGATCGGCGGCAAGAAGATCAAATGGCGGCTGCTGAGCGAAGACGACGGGGCCGATCCCAAGCAGGGCACGACCGTCGCGCAGAAGCTGGTCGACGCCAAGGCGAACGGCATCGTCGGTCACCTGAATTCGGGCACCACGATCCCGGCTTCGAAGATCTACTTCGACGCGGGTATCCCGCAGATCACGCCATCGGCGACCAATCCGAAGTACACGCAACAAGGCTTCAAGACAGCGTTCCGCATCCTTGCCAACGACAACGCTCTTGGCGCCGCGACCGCGGAATACGCCACGAAGAAGATCAAGGCAAAGAAGGTCGCCGTGATCGATGACCGCACCGCCTACGGACAGGGTGTGGCGGACATTTTCGAAAAGGTCGCGAAGCAGAACGGCGCCGAAGTGGCACCGCGCCAGTTCACCAGCGACAAAGCGACTGACTTCAGCGCCATTTTGACCACGATCCGCGACCAGAAGCCCGACGTCATCTTCTACGGCGGCATGGACGCGCAGGCCGGACCGATGCTGCGCCAGATGAAGCAGCTCGGCATCAACGCAAACTTCATGGGCGGCGACGGAATCTGCACCGTTGAACTCGCCAAGCTGGCGGGCGATGCCGCGACCGACAAGGTGTTCTGTGCCGAGGGCGGAAGCTCGCTCGACAAGATGCCGCGAGGCAAGGAGTTCAAAGAGCGCTTCGAAGCGAAATACAAGGAACCGATCCAGGTTTACGCGCCCTATGTCTATGACGCAGTGATGGCAATCGCAACCGCGATGCAGAAAGCCAACTCGATCGAGCCGGCCAAGTACCTGCCTGAGCTTGCCAAGCTGCAGATGGATGGCGTGACCACGCGCGTGTCGTTCGACGCGACCGGCGAACTGAACAACGCCGCCACCACGCTGTACAACTATTCGGGCGGCAAGAAGACGCCGGTCAACTGACATTTGTGGCGAGTCGCAGCGCCGTCCGGGTGGGTCTCTGCTTACTTGCACTTGCCTTGTGCGAGGTCGCAGAGGCCGACGAACGGCGCAATTTTTTCGACGATCCTTTCGTTCAGGTGAGCAGCTCGCTCCCGGCGTGCCCCGCGGCCGCCGGGCCACTCTTCAATGCCGACGAAGCGAAGGCCGAGGAGCACGCGCGCTCGCAGCGCGGCGTGAGCTGCCACCTCGCCGGACGCTGCCGGCTGTCGAACGCGTACCTGTACGACCGCGAGATCATTCCGCGCGTCGTGAAGGCGATTCACGCCGACGGCCGCTTCGAACGCACCAGCATCTGGGCTTACGGCCAGCGTCGCTGGGTCTACCTGCAGGGCTGCGTCAATTCGGCGGCCGAGTCGGCGGCGCTGGAGCAGCTCATTCGCAACATCGACGATGTCGAGGCGGTGATCAACGAGCTGTCGGTCGGCGTCGATGCGCGCCCGCGTTATGAAGTGGCGCGCTGAACTCAGCGTTCGCATGCGTCTGCCGCATGCGAACGGCGCAGGAAAATCGTTTGAGATCCGTTG
>DASQAE010000045.1:0-1702 GCA_035635915.1 Burkholderiaceae bacterium
GGTGCATCCTCGTGGGTGCAGCCGAGCACATGCCCGAATTCATGCGCGGCGGAATGCGCCGTCAGCGCGCAGTGCAGATCGGCCACCGCGACAGGATGGAACCGGACAACGCCCTGCTGGCGCAGCGCGGGACCTGGCGCAAGCCCGGCCCAGCCGCCGCGCTCGATGCGGGTGCGGCTCATCGCCCAATCAAGCAACAACAGGATGCAACTCACACCCGCGCCGGTCGCCCAGCATTCCAGCGGAAGCGTGCGGCCGCGAGTGCGCACACGACCCTCGAACAGATCGACCAACCGTGTTCCCGGATCGGGTCCGAACACACGCGCTTCCTCATTTTCGAGGCGCGCAACGGCACCGACGCGGACTCGCGCCGCAAGACGCGCGCGCCGGAGCGACGCATTCAGCTGTGCAACCCAGAAGCGCGCAATCGACGCTGCGTCCGGAAAACTTGTAGTCGCAAGATGCTGCGCGCCGCTCTCATCGGCAAACAAGACGCGCATTGGGCGCGCGCCTGCTCGCCGCAAGGCGCGTGGGCCGAAGACAAATCCGATGCGCACCGCGCGGCCCATATCGCCGCGGCTTTCGAAGGTGCGAAAGCGCTCGATCGGATCGGCGGCAGGGCTTTCAAACACGGAGCCGCACGGACCGATCAGGGATCGAGGACGACTACCGGCCCACCATGCGGGCTGAACGTCGGGTCGATGAACCAGTAGCCCGCCTTTGTCGGTGGCGCGGCGACCATTGCCTCGGCAATCTTGTTCAGGGCTGCACGGTACGGGGAGTTTCTGCCGTAGGCCGCGGACGAGTTGCCGCGCGCACGTTCCTTGAAAAGATCGTGCACGGCAACGCGTGCGTTCTCGGCGCCTTCGAGCCGGCCGCGTAGTACGCGCAGGGTGAAGTTGCAGGTCCCTGCACTCGAATAGTCGCTGATCCAGATCATGTCGTCGACGACCGAGATCTCCACCCTGCCTCCATCGGGTTGAGGCAGCGCGACCACGGGACTGATTTCTTGCAACGAGCGTGTCATGAGTTCCCCTTTACCGCGAATCTTCTGCGCAGCGAGCGTGAATCTGCGCCGCAGGTAATGTACGGCGCTCGCCGTGACAATCGCAACGTGAATTCTCGACATCTGGTTTGGCTTGCGTGGCCTGCGTGCTGGCTGACGCTTGCCCCGGCATGCGCCCTGGCCACACGCCCGTGCGATACAAACTGGTTGAGCGATCCGCCACCGCCGCCGCATTTGACTTGGCTCGAAGGCGAGTCCGCGGTCTTGAGCGTTGGCCCATTAGTGGTTGCGCGCGCCGAATTGCGCGACGGCGCGCGTTTGACGCACGCGGCTGGCTCCGATGAATCGCTCGCGGCGATCGTGCGCGCGGAGAACGCGAAAGAGCCCGAGTTCTGGCGCGTGTCCGGCGTCATCGCCTTGGACGATGAATGCACGTTCGACGTCGATACAAGGTTGAAGGTCAAAGGCCGCGACGCGGCGATTGCGCGCGCCGCCGCAGCGCTTGTTATCTATGGTCGCGCCCGCGCCGCAGCCGGCGAAGGGCAACTGCAGATCGCAACCGACCTGGCTGAACAGTCGCTCGATGCGGTGGGTCGTCTGGCTGAGCAACCAGTGCTTGTCGCCACCATCGCAGCATTCGCCATCGAGCGCGCGGTCGACCAGGCGCAATTCGGGCGCGCGCAGCGGCTTGTCGAC
>DASQAE010000046.1:0-4335 GCA_035635915.1 Burkholderiaceae bacterium
ACCGCTGACCTCTTGCATGCCATGCAAGCGCTCTCCCAGCTGAGCTATACCCCCACGCGGAAAGGTGCGCATTATAGCCACCGCCTCGACCGCCGCAACCGCGCTGCATTGCGCAACCGAGCGGATGCGCCATCGGCGCGCCCGCGCGCGCAAATTTCAACGAAAAATGTGCGCGATTTGTAGTGTTTCTTCGGACGAACATTCACGAGGAACCGGGCATGCTCGACCTCATCTAAAAGCAAGCGGCTTCAGCCGGAGGCTCAACGATGCGCTCGTTCCTTCTCGGTATCTGCCTTACTTGTTCGGTATTCGGCGCGCAAGCGATCGAAGTAGATGCGGGTGAATGCAGCGAGGGCGCGCAGTTCATCGGCAACGCGGCGCAATCGCGAAAAAACGGCGCCACCAAGGAAATGTTCGTCACCAAGCTCGACGAGGATCTGTTTGTCCTGGCCGCCATTCCACCCGAGTTGCGCTGGTTCGCGCATGGCGACGCCGAGGCGCACTTCCTGCGCGAAGCGGTGCTCAACGTTTTCGAGTTCCCGCGCGATCCGAAAGAGCACGCCATCGAGTTCCTGGCCAGTTGCCTCAGCTCGGCCGGCATCGAATCCAACCTCGCAGACATGCCCAAGTCGGAGCCCGAGCAGGACGACGCCGACTGGAGCGGCCGCGCCTGATCGGTCACGTTAGGCCGGCTCGCTTTACTGCACCATCACTGACCATCACCGGCGCTCGTCCGAGCGCGCGGGCACACCTCGTTACGCAATCCTGAGTATTTCTCGTCCACGCGAGAACAGCGACGATCGCTCCACTTTGTGGCGCTCGATTGGCGCCCGTCCTTCAGGAGATGCAACATGAGCCTGTCCACTCGCCTTCAGTCGTTTTTGTACTCCCGTCTCACCCTCCCGGTTGCGCCTGCCGCCGGTGGCACCGATCCGCTCGATGGCCGCACGTTCGACGGCATCGTGCTCGAGTGCGGCAAGACCTCGGGCGACGCTGATTCGCTGATCTTCAAGAACGGGCGCTTCCGCTCCACCGCCTGCGACCGCTACCAGTACGGCGACGGCCCGTACACCGCTGTCGCCTCGGGCGAGACGGTCACCTTCTCGGCCGAAACCGAGAGCCCCAAGTACGGCAAGTTGCGCTGGCAAGGTGTGGTGCGCGGGCGCCGTCTCGACGGAACACTGACCATGCTGCGCGACGACCAGGTGCTCGGCGAAAAATGGGTGCTGGCCGGGCAGGCAGGCTGAACCGCAGCGCGGGCACCCAAAATGTCACGCGTCGCCGTCGTTCAGCGTCCACCGGTTTTCCTCGATCGCACTGCGACGTTGAGCTCTGCGGTCGCGGCGATCGCTGAAGCCGCGCAAGGCGGAGCCCGGTTGATCGTGTTCCCCGAAACCTTCGTGCCGGGTTATCCGGCGTGGATGTGGCGCCTTCGTCCCGGCACCGACATGGGGCTGACGGAGAAGATCCATGCGCTGCTGCGTGCGAACGCGGTGAATCTCGCCGGCGATGATCTCGCCCCTTTGCGCCAGGCCGCCAAGGCGCACGAGGTCACGGTGATCTGCGGCATTCACGAGCGCGACGCCGAGTTCGGCGGCGGCACGCTCTACAACACGGTAGTGGTCATCGGCGCGGACGGTGTTTTGCTCAACCGACATCGCAAGCTGATGCCGACCAACCCGGAGCGCATGGTCTGGGGATGCGGCGACGCCACCGGATTGAAGGTTGTCGACACGCCGTGCGGGCGCGTCGGCACGCTGATCTGCTGGGAAAGTTACATGCCGCTGGTGCGTTACGCGCTCTACGCACAGGGCGTGGAGATCTACGTCACACCTACGTACGACAGCGGCGAAGGCGCGCTCGCGACGATGCAGCACATCGCGCGCGAAGGCGGCTGCTGGGTCGTCAGCTGCGGCTGTGCGTTCCGTGGGCGCGACATTCCCGATACGTTTCCGCGCAAGAACGAGTTGTTCCCGAATTCAGACAAGTGGGAGAACCCGGGCGACTCCGTGATCGTCGCGCCCGGCGGCAAGATCGTTGCAGGTCCTTTGCACGAAACGCACGACATCCTCTACGCCGAGATCGAGCTCGAGCGCGTCGGCATGGCGCGTCGCAGCCTCGATGTTGTCGGCCACTATGCGCGGCCGGATCTGTTCCAATTGCAGGTCAACCGGCAACCGCACCGGCCGATCTCCTTCGACACCGCGCCGGCGCGGCGGAGCACCGATGACGCACACGCCTGAACCACAAGGATCCGCATATCACGCGGGCATGCGTGAGCTGCAGGATCGCTACGACACGCGCCGGCTCGCCGATCGGCTCGACGAAAGACTCGGGCGCACCGAGTTCACCGCCGAGGATCGTCAGTTCATCGAAAGCCGCCCGCTCTTTTTTCTCGCCAGCGCCGACGAGCACGGACGCCCCGACTGTTCGTACAAGGGCGGCGATCCCGGCTTCGTGCGGATCACGGCGGCCAACGAACTTGCGTTTCCAAGTTATGACGGCAACGGCATGTTCCGCAGCTTGGGCAACGTGCTCATCAACCCGGCCGTGGCATTGCTGTTCATCGACTTCGAACGCCCCAATCGATTGCGCGTCAATGGCGTTGCGCAGGTCTCCGACGCTGATCCGTTGCTTGCCAGTTTCGCCGGCGCGCAATTGATCGTGCGCGTGCGCGCCGAACGCATCTTTCCCAACTGCCCGCGCTACATTCATCGCATGAGCATCGCGGAAACATCGCCGTATGTACCGCGCGACGGGTATGCGCCGCCAACTCCAAAGTGGAAGCGCTTCGAGATGTTCCATGACGTGCTGGCGCGCGACGATCCGGCGCGCAAGGACAACGGGGGCTGAGCGTCAATTGCGGGCGGCGATCACGCGCATCACCGCGGCGGTGCGCGTTTCCACGCCCAGCTTTTCGTAGATGCGCTGCAGGTGCTTATGCACGGTGCGCGGACTGATGCCGAGGATTTCGCCGATGTCGCGATCGGTCTTGCCGCCGGCAAGCCAGTGCAGCACCTCACGCTCGCGCGCCGTCAAAGGCAGGTCTGACGCCCGGTCAAGCGCGTTCGGCGTTGCCGCAGGAGCGGTGCGCGCGCTGTCCATCGCACGTGTGAGGCGATAGAAGTTGCCAAGATGAGGCCGGATCAATTCCAGACAGGCGCGATCACGGTCGCTGAAATCGCGCTTGCTGCGATTGAAGACAAAACTCACCAGCAGATTGCGATCGACGTGGATCGGCACCGCCATCGCGTGATCGATACGGATAGGCCGGTAGTACTCGTTGAAGAGCGGCGTGCGCTGGAACTCGGTCTCGGACAGCAGGTCGTTGATGCGCCTGGTCACGGCGTGCGGATTGCGCGCGTGTTCGCGCACCAGCGGATGCTCGTAAAAATAGCGATCGAAGACCTCGATCTCGCGCTTCGAGATGGCACCCGGCAGGTTGCTCACCACGCTCCGATGGCCGCTGTCCAGGTCGCAGACCGACAACGTCGTAAGTTCCGAACTCACGAGCCGTGGCAGGCTGGATACACCGTAGCGCGCAAATCCATCGCCGGTCGCGCTCGCCTCGCCGATCGCGTGCAGCGTGTCGAGCACTGCACGCAGGTCTGCGGCCGCGAGCGGCACAGCATCGGGTGCCGGGTTGCGGACCACGGGTCTCGATCCTTGCTCGACCTGCAGCATGCGACCCACCTGCATGGCAACCAATCCCAGGATTCTATTTACCGATTGGTAAGTGACTTGTCAACCAGTAGGTAAGTGAATATCGTCGCACCTGTCAGCGATCACGCGAAAAACAACTCGGGAGACTTCGTGGCCAACGCCGGTACATCGCAGCGCATCCTCGACATCGCCGAGCGCCTGGTGCAAACCCGCGGCTTCAACGGCTTCAGTTATGCCGACATCGCCAGCGCGTTGAGCGTGACCAAGGCCAGCCTGCACTATCACTTTCCAGCCAAGGCCGACCTGGGCCAGAGGTTGATCGAGCGCTACGAGCGCAACTTCCTCGCCGCGCTGGAGACCATCGACGAAGAAAGCGCCGACGCGCGCGAGAAGCTGCGTCGTTATGCCGCCATCTATACCGGGGTACTGCGCAACAATCGCATGTGCCTGTGCGGCATGCTGGCGGCGGAGTTCGCCACGTTGCCCAAGTCCATGCGCGAAGACATGCGGCATTTTTTCGACGCCAACGAACACTGGTTGACCGCCGTGTTAAAGGAAGGAAAGCGCGAACGTTCGCTGAAGGTTTCCGGATCCGCCACCGAGGTGGCGCAGTCGCTCATCGGGTCGCTCGAGGGCGCGATGATGATTGCGCGCTCGTACGGCGATACCGCG
>DASQAE010000047.1:0-3033 GCA_035635915.1 Burkholderiaceae bacterium
TCCTGCGCCTGACCAGCCCGACGGTGATCGCGAAATTGCGCGAGACGTTTCCGGACTTGCCGGATCGACCCGATCCACGCACCGTGTTCCTGAAGCTGCGCGAACTGCGCAACCAGTGGTGAACGCCTGGAGAGGAGGCCCGCTATGACCAGTCTGTCCGCGTTGTGGTTGCCGATACTGTTATCGGCCGTGCTCGTTTTTGCTGCGAGCTCCGTCATCCACATGGTGCTGCCGTGGCACAAGGGCGACTACCGCCAGGTGCCGGAAGAAAAGCGCCTGATGGACGCGCTGCGCCCGTTGGCTGTGCCGCCCGGCGACTACATGGTTCCGCGGCCCTCGAACATGAAGGAGATGGGCACGCCGGAGTTCGCCGAAAAGATAAAGGCGGGCCCGGTGATGATGGTGACCGTGATGCCGAACGGAAACATGTCGATCGGCACGAGCCTGGCGTACTGGTTCGTGTATTCGATCGTGGTCGGGTTCTTTGCGGCTTATGTCGCCGCGGCCGCGTTGCCTCCCGGCACTGCGTATCCGCGCGTGTTTCAACTGGTCGGCACGACTGCCTTCGTCGGCTACGCGCTCGCGCTATGGCAGATGTCGATCTGGTATCGCCGCTCGTGGGGCACGACCATCCGATCGACCATCGACGGTTTGGCCTACGCGTTGCTGACCGCGGGTGTATTCGGCTGGTTGTGGCCGCGCTAGTTCGATCCCCGTGATCACGACCCAGCTTCGACTGGACGCCGGTGGCGCCGAGCAGGAGCAACCGCGCGTGCGGATGTTCGAGCGCGCGACGGCGTGGACGCGGCGAGGCTGAGCGCGTCCGTGCAAATTGCCTCGAACCGTCCCTGGCTGCGCCGTTCCCTGATTGCCGTCGTTCTTGTCGTCGCGGTCGCGGCGGCAGTGTGGTGGATCGGTCGTCCGAAGCCAATCCCGGTCGTCGTCACCGAAGCCGCGCGCGGTCGCGTTGAAGCGACGATCGCCAATACGCGCGCCGGCACGGTCGAGGCCTGCCAGCGCACCAAACTCTCGCCCATCATGGGCGGGCGGATCGAAGTGCTGAAGGTCAAGGAAGGCGACAAGGTCAAGAAGGGCCAGCTCCTGATGCAACTTTGGAGCGACGACATCCAGGCGCAGGAGAAGGTGGCGCAGGCGCAGGTAACCACCGCGCGCAAACGCGTGCTGGAGGCGTGCACGCTCGCTGAAAGTGCCGAGCGCGAAGTGGCGCGCCAGACCGAGTTGCATCAGCGCGGCTTCGTCTCGGCTAACGCGATCGACAGTGCGCGCGCCGCGGCCGATGCAAAAACCGCGGCATGCGCTACGGCCCGCGCCGACGTCGAACAAGCCCAAGCGAATGTCAGGCTGGCGCGCGTGCAGCGTGGGCGCACGGTGCTGGTTGCGCCATTCGACGGCACGGTCGCGAAGATCGTCGGCGAGGTCGGCGAATACTCCACGCCTTCGCCGCCCGGCGTGCCCACGCCACCGGCGATCGATCTGATCGACGAATCGTGCCTGTATGTGAAGGCGCCGATGGACGAGGTCGATACGCCGAAGATCCGCGCCGGCCAGCGCGTGCGCATCTCGCTCGACGCGCTGCCGAAGCAGCCTTTCGCCGGCAAGGTCCGACGCGTCGCGCCCTACGTGACCGCGGTCGAAAAGCAGGCGCGCACGGTCGACGTCGAGGCGACGTTCGATCAGCCGGCGGAAGCCGGCCGGCTGCTGGTCGGCTACAGCGCCGACGTAGAGATCGTGCTCGACACGCGCGAAAACGTGCTGCGTGTGCCCGCCGCCGCGCTGCTGGAAGGCGGCAGCGTGCTGGTCGTGGGTGCGGACGGCAAGCTGCAGGAGCGCAAGGTCAAGGCGGGTCTGGCGAACTGGGAATACACGGAAGTCCTCGAGGGCATCGCCGCCGGTGAACGCATCGTCACCTCGCTCGAGCGGCCGGGTGTCAAGGCCGGCGCTATGGTGGTGATCGAGTCGGCGCCAGCGACGCAGTGAGCGTGCGATGCCGGGCGCGCAGATCGAACTTGTCGCAGTCGAGCGCATCTTCCGGCTCGGCGACAGCGAGGTGCATGCGCTGCGCGCGATCGATGTCTCCATCGACGCCGGGGAGTACGTGGCGGTGATGGGGCCGTCGGGCTCCGGCAAGTCGACGCTGCTCAACATTCTCGGCCTGCTCGATCGACCCAATTCCGGCACGTACCGGCTCGAGGGCCGCGACGTAACCACGCTGGCGCCGCAAGAGCAGGCGCGCGTGCGCAGCCATCGGATCGGGTTCGTGTTCCAGAGTTTCCACCTGGTGCCGCGCTTGACCGCGGCCGAAAACATCGCACTGCCCATGATGCTGGCCGGCATCGCGCCGAAGGAACGTGCCGCGCGAGTCACGCAGGCGCTGCACGACTTCGGCCTTGCGGACCGTGCCGAGCATCGCCCGGATCAGCTTTCGGGCGGACAGCGCCAGCGTGTAGCGATCGCACGCGCCACGATCATGCAGCCGGCGGTGATCCTCGCGGACGAGCCGACCGGCAACCTCGATCGCGCGACGGGCGACGAGGTCGTGCGTCTGCTCGAGGACCTCAACGCAAGCGGCGTAACGCTGATCGTAGTCACGCACGACCAGACGATCGCCGCGCGTGCGCGGCGGCGCCTGGTGATGGAAGACGGTGCGATGGTGCGCGACACGCGTGCGACCGAGCCGGTGACAAGTTCGTGAACTGCGCTGATTTCGACGTTGAGGAGGCGAGATTGCACTTCGGCCCCCACCCTGACCCTCCTCCGCCTTGCGGGGGAGGGGACATTGACCATGCGTGCCCCTGACGTCCTGCAATTCGCTTTTGGCGCGGCTTTGGGCAATCGGCTGCGCACGCTGCTTTCGATGCTGGCGATGGCCATCGGCGTGGCGGCGGTGGTTGTGCTCACCGCACTCGGTGACGGTGCGCGCCGCTACGTGATCGATCAGTTCGCCTCGCTCGGCACGAATCTGGTGATCGTGCTGCCCGGCCGCTCACAGACTGGCGGCTTTTCACCCGCGAA
>DASQAE010000048.1:0-5660 GCA_035635915.1 Burkholderiaceae bacterium
GCAGCTTGAGCGAAGCAGAGCCACCGAGATGCTTTTTCATCCCGCCGACCGTCGCGCCGGCGGTAGTGACGTCGAGCTTCACGTTGCCGCGGCCCTCGATCAGATCGCGGTCGAACATGTCCTTCAAGAGCGGCTGGATCGCAACGTTGCTGAGTACCGTATCGAGCTTGACCCGATTGTTTTCGGCAATCAGGTTCGCGGTGCCAGCCAGTGCTCCGCCGTAAAGCTGGGCATTGAGCGGGGCGACGTCGAGCCGTCCGTTGGCCGCCTTCACTCCAACGTCGACGTTGGTGGCCTTCAGTCCGCGCGCTTGAAGACTGCCGACCTTCACGCTTCCGGAGAGGTCGAGATTGCGCAGCGCCGAGAGATCGACCTTCGGATCTTCCTTCGGGTCGGCGCTGTCGTTGCCGGGTGCGGGTGGCGGCGGCGGAAAATAGCGGTCCACGTTGAGGCGATCCGCACTCGCCTCGAATGTGATCCGGGGCGCGGAGAACCCGCGCACGTTGAACTCGGCTGCAGCATTGGTTTCGTCGAACCTGGAGGCGAATCCGGCATCGGCCTTTTCCGCCTTTGCATCCACCGCCAGGCGCGCGGTCAACGGAACCTTGACCGTCCTTTGCGGTAACGCTGGGTCGTCCATCGTGATGTCACCCTCGAAGCGTGGCAGCGAAAGCGTCTGCGCTTCGAGGCTGGCCATCAGCGCTCCGGACAACGCGGCCGCGAACTTGCGTGCTCCCTGGCTACCCTCGGCGTTCAGCGCGACCTTGGCGATTTCGATCTGGCGCGCGCTGCCGCTAACGCCCTCGAGCGTAAGGTGTACCTGGCCTGCCGGCACGTTTGCCGCCGAGGGAGCGTACTTTGCGCTGAGGATGACGCGTTGCCCTGCGGCCGCCGCTTCGGTCACTTCCAGCTTGGGCGCCGACAGTATGGCTTCGAACGCGTCAGCGTTCGACTTGCCCTTTGCATTCGCCTCCAATCCACCCACCGTAATGCGCTTGTTCTTCGGATCGAACACAAGCGCCGGAACCAGCAGGCGGCTTTCGTCCAGCGTCAGGTTGTTCCATTTTCCTTTTGCCTTTGCATCCACCTTGATGGCCTCGATGCCGCCGCTTGCACCGGTGTAGGCGGCGCGGTCCGCCAGCACGACGATTTCCATCGGCTGCTTGTCGAGCATCGCCTTTACCGTGGCGTCCAGCCCCGACGCGGCGAGGTTCGTTTTGCCCAGATCGAGATCCAGCGTGCTCGCCACGCGTACCTGTCCGGTGGCCTGCGGTGCACTGACATCGAACAGCGTCTCGAACTGCAGCGGTGTGCGCACGACTGGTGCCAGGCGTCCGGTTTTGAGGCTCAGTTGGGAAAGGTGGACGGTGCGTTTCGAGTCCAGGTCATGCAAGGTGAGGTCGGCATCGGTGAGTTCGATGCCACCGACTTCGAAGTCCGGTGTCCCTTTGGAAGTGGACGGTTGGTTCGGCTGGGCAGCCGCGCCGTCTCGCTTGAGCAGATCGTCGATGCTCGTGGTCCCGTCGCGCCGGCGTTCGACGGTCGCGGTCAGGCCGTCGATGCTGACCGTGCCGACCTCGAGCCGGCTGTGCAACAGCGGAAGCAACGCGACGCTGACCTTCGCGCTCTTCAGGCTGGCCGAAACGCGGTCACCGCCGAGGTTGGACAGAGTTGTTGCGGGAAGCGCGAGCGCGATGCGCGGAAAGACCGACAGCGACAGATCGCCGTCGAACTTCAACGTGCGTTTGTAGTTGTCGTGCACGTATTGCTCGATCTCGGGTTTGTACTTGTTGGCATCGAAGAACAGAGCCAACGCCACGAGGCCCAGGACAAAAACGCCGAGCACGACGCCGAGCGCAATCAGGGTTTTTTTCAGCATCGGAGACTCCGCCGGTTGGTGCTTCCGGCAGGAAGCGGAGACGATTTGACGCGAGATTACCGATTCGATTGTGCGCGACCGGTCGCGCCCCCGGACTAGCCCTGTCGCGGGAGCAGCAACACGGAACCCTGGCACGCTGGCGCGCGTCACCGCCCGGGGGTCGATTCCCTGGTTCGTGTTGTCGGGCCGGCGCTGCGCGGCCGGCGGGTGCGCAGCAGCTCGTACATCGCCTGCGCCGCCGCAGAGAGACTCGCGTTGCGCCGGCGTACGAGGTAGATCGTGCGCTGCAGATCCAATGCGCCAAAACGCCGCACCACGAGGTCAGGGTGCTCGAAGTGAAACAGGGTGAGCGTCGGCACGATCGTGACGCCCAGCCCCTGCACCACCATCGCCGCGACAGTTGCGAGGTGCTCGACCTCGAGCACGGTGCGCATCTGCAACGGATGCAATTCCGCCTCCAGGTATTGGCGCACGCTGCTCGAACGCTCCAGGTGGATGAACGGATAAGCGGCCGCGTCATGGATCTTCAGGTTGCGCTTGCGCACCAGCGGGTGATCGCGCCGGCAGACGAGCCGAAAGTCGTCGCGGCACAGTTCTTCCGTCACCAGATCGACGGCATTGGGATCCGTCGAAGCCAGCGCGAGGTCGACGCGGTTGGTGCGCACCTGCTCGATGCACTCTTCCGACAACCGGTCCGCGAGAGCCAGGTCGACGCCGGGATAACGCGCGTGATATTCCGCCAGCACGCCCGGCAGCCAACCGGCAGCCAATGACGGCAACGCGGCCAGCGCAACGCGACCCTTGCGTCGGTTGGCGTGGTCGCGGAAATCGCCGACGAGGTCTTCGAAGTCCGCGAGCAGGCGGCGCGCGGACGGCTCGAACAGTCGCCCGGCCGGAGTCAGGTCGACCTTGCGCGTGTCGCGATCGAACAGGCGTGCGCCGAGCGTGGATTCGATCGTGCGTACGAGCGCGCTGAATGCCGATTGCGACAGGTGGCAGCGCTGCGCCGCGCGGGTGAAGTTGCGGGTTTCGGCGAGCGCCAGAAAGGCACGCAGGTCGCGCGTCGAAAGATTGATCGGCATTTCCGCATAATCTAGCTGAACTTTCGATTTCACGGAAAGACGCTGCACGCCTAGTGTGGCGACCGGATCCGTGGTCGCTTGCTGCGCCGACATGACGAACAAGGGAAATCTGCTGATTGGTGCGGCCGCCGGTTTTTCCGGCGACAGGCTCGATGCCGCGGATGCGGTCGTGGCGACGCTTATTGCACGGCGCCAGCCCGCGGTCCTGATCTTCGAAACCCTGGCCGAGCGCACGCTGGCGCTGGCGCAGTTGCGCCGGCGCGCCGACCCGCAAGCGGGTTACGAACCGAATCTCGAACGCCTGCTACGGCCGATCCTCGCGCGCTGCCTCGAGCATGGGATTCGTATTGTCGGCAACTTTGGCGCCGCCAATCCAGACGCGGCCGCACGGCGGGTGCTGGGACTAGCCAATGACCTCGGCATTGCCGCGCCCCGCATCGCCGTCGTCACCGGCGACGATGTCTCGGGCGCGGCGTTCCGCCCGCTGCTGCGCCAGCAACTCGGCGCCGTGGTCGATCGCATCGAAGTCGTAAGCGCGAACGCCTACCTCGGTGCGGCATCGATCGCGCATGCGTTGCGCGAAGGGGCGCAGATCGTGGTTGCCGGCCGCGTCGCCGATCCTGCACTGACTCTGGGGCCCGCACTGGCGCATTTTGGTTGGCGCATGGACGACTGGGATCGCCTCGCGCGCGCCACCATGGCCGGGCATTTGATGGAGTGCGGCGCCCAGGTCACGGGCGGTTACTTCGCCGACCCAGGCTACAAGTCCGTCCCCGATTTGCACGCGGTGGGATTTCCGATCGCCGAGATCGCTGAGTCGGGTGACTGTGTCATCGGCAAGGCCGATCACACGGGCGGACTCGTCGATGCGCGCACCGTCAAGGAGCAGCTTCTCTACGAGATCCACGATCCGGCGGCTTACCTCACGCCGGATGTGATCGCCGATATCACCGATGCCGAAGTGCGCGAACTGGGTCGCGATCGTGTTGCGCTTCTTGGCGTGCGCGGCAAGCCGCGCCCGGACACGTTGAAGGTGAATGTTTTTTACGAGGGCGGCTGGCTCGGTGAAGGCGAAATCTCCTACGCGGGACCCGGGGCGGAAGACCGTGCGCGACTGGCTGCCGACATCCTGCAGCGGCGGCTGCAAGGCGTGCCTTTGCGCATCGATTTGATCGGTGCGGTCAGTGTCCTGGGTGACGACGGCGGCCGTTTCCGCGCCGGCACGTCTTCAGCAGGAGGCACCGATATCCGATTGCGTGCCGCAACTGCGCATGCCGATCGCGCGGTCATCGACCGGCTGCTCGACGAGGTGACGGCGCTTTACACCTGTGGTCCTGCTGGTGGCGGTGGCGTGCGTACCAACGCGCGGCAACGCCTGCAGACGCTCTCGTGTTTTGTGCCGCGCGCGACGATCGAGTCGCACCACGAGTTCGCGGGGCAACGATGACAGCTGCGATCGTCGTTCCGTTGCGCCGGGTTGCACACGGTCGGACCGGTGACAAGGGCAATCGCTCGAACATCAGCGTGATCGCGTACCACACGCAGCTGTTTCCCTTGTTGCTGGAGCAGGTCACGGAGCAGCGGGTCGCTGCACACTTTTCGTTCCGCCGGCCGACACGCGTGGTGCGTTATGTGCTGCCGCGCCTGGAAGCGCTGAACTTCGTGCTCGACGATGTGCTCGACGGTGGCGTGAACGATGCCCTGAACCTGGATGCGCACGGCAAGACGCTCGCGTTTCATCTGTTGGCGCTGCCGATCGAGGTGCCCGAGCGCCTGGCCGAGTTCCTCGTCGGACCGGCCACCGCGGATTCCTGAATTGTTTTCCCCACGGAGACCTGCATGAAGAGATTTCAGCTTCCGGCGCTGGTTGCGATAACGATCGCAGCGCTGGCGCTGTCAACTGCCGCAGTGGCGCAGTCGTACCCGGCCAAGCCGCTCAGCTTTGTCGTGCCGTTCGCGCCGGGCAGTGCCACCGACCAGCTCGCGCGTGCGCTCGGGCAGGCGGTCAACGCGGAAACCGGACAGGCGGTCATCGTCGACAACAAACCGGGCGCAAGCGGCTTCATCGGCGCGCAGCTGGTCGCCAAGGCGCCACCCGATGGATACACGGTGTTCATCACCACCAACACCACCCACGCGGCGAATGAACATCTGTACAAGAAACTGCCGTATGACCCGGTCAAGGATTTCGCACCGGTGACCGGTCTGGCCAAAGGCGCTCAGATCATGGTCGTCGCCGCCAACAAACCCTACAAGAGCGTCGCCGACTTCATCGCTGCGGCCAAAAAGGACCCTGGCAAACTTTCATTCGGCAGCGGCAGCTCGTCGAGTCGCATCGCCGGCGAGTTGTTGCAGCAGATGGCCGAGGTCCAGCTGCTGCACGTTCCGTACAAGAGCAATCCGCTCGCCGTTACCGACCTGCTCGGGGGTCAGATCGACATGATGATCACCGACATGGCGACCGGCTTGCCGCAGGTCAAGGCGGGCAAGCTGCGCGCGCTCGGCGTCTCCACACTGAAGCGCTCGCCGCTCGCACCCGAGGTGCCGACGATCTCTGAAGCGGGCGTCAAGGGCTACGAAATGTCGTTCTGGTTCGCCGCTTACTTGCCGGCCAAGACACCGCAGGCGGTGGTCATGCGATTGCAGGAGTTGCTGGTGCACGCCGTCGCCGGCGCGAACGCGAAAAACCTGTTCGAGTC
>DASQAE010000049.1:0-4216 GCA_035635915.1 Burkholderiaceae bacterium
CGATCTCACAAGCCGAACGTCTGGATCGACCTGTCGGGCTGGTCGCCGAAGTACTTCCCGCCGCAGCTGGTGCAATACGCGAACACGCTGCTCAAGGACCGGATGCTGTTCGGCTCCGACTGGCCGCTCATCTCGCCCGACCGCTGGATCAAGGACTTCGACGAAGCCGGCTTCCGCACCGAGGTGAAACCACTCATCCTCAAGGACAACGCGGTGCGGTTGCTCAACTTGGCGACGATGAACTAGGCAGATGAAAGCGATCAACGCATTGTCATCCCGAGCGCCGCACGACCGAGATTCCTCGCCTGTGGCACGGAATGACATCGACAGGAGATCTTCGTGAACGAGGTCAAACCGCAGCGATTCACCGTCAGCCATTTGAACGAGGCCGATTTCAAAGGCGATGGCCTGCGCCCGTATTCGGTTTATCGCGATCTTGGAATCGCAGCGGCGACGCACGGCCTTGCGACCGCGCATGTGATCCGCATGGTCGCGCCCTTTTCCGAGCAATTGCGGCAGCGCCACCATCACGACGTCGAGTTCCAGCTGGTCTACGTGCTGAAGGGCTGGTTCAAGAGCGAGTTCGAAGGCGAGGGCGCGCACATGATGAAGCAGGGTTCCTGCTGGATCCAGCCGCCCGGAATCCGCCACACGGTGCTCGGATGGTCGGACGATTGCGAACTGCTTGAAATCATCCTGCCCGCCGAGCACGCGACGACGAACGATCCGTCGGACTGAGGCGTGTAATCCCGAGGCTTGTGATCCTGGAGCACCAAGATGAATCCGCGTGATCAGGCCGCGTGGGAGATCGATGTCAACGGCGAACCCATCACCGCGCTTTACGAGCCGGCGTCGGCCGCACCGACGGACACGCTCTACATCTGTGCGCACGGTGCCGGTGGACACATGTCGGACAAGGGCATGCTTGCGGTGACAGGAGAGTTGCTTGCGCGCGGCTTGAGCATCGTCCGTTTCAACTTCGTCTATCGCGAAAAAAAGCTGAACCGGCCCGATCCGATGCCGCAGCTCGAAGATTGCGTGGCCGCGGTGGCGGCGCACGCGCGCGCGCACCTGCAGCCGCAGCGGCTGCTCCTTGGCGGCCGTTCGATGGGCGGTCGTGCCGCGTCGATGCTCGCCGCCAAGGGATACGCCTGCGATGGCCTGCTGTTGTTAGCCTATCCGTTGCACCCGGCGGGCCAGCCCGAGAAGTTGCGCGATGCGCACCTGGCGAACATTCCGGTTCCGGTGCTGTGCTTCAATGGCACGCGCGATGCCTTGTGCCAGCAGGATCTGATGGAAAAGACTCTCGAGCGCCTATCTGGCCACTGGACCATGCATTGGTTGCAGGGCGCCGATCATTCCTTCCACGTGCTCAAGTCGTCGGGCCGATCCGACCGCGATGTGCTGGATGAAGTCGGCGCCGCGACGCAGGCGTGGCTCGCGACAAAGGTAGCCGCGAAAACCTGATGGCACGCGCACGCTCCACCGCCGCGACCGCGTCGCTCGACGAATACGCGACCAAACGTTCCTTCACGGCGACGCCGGAGCCGGCGCCGCACAAGGTGGAGCAGCGCACCGGTCCGCTTTTGTTCGTAATCCAGCAGCACGCCGCACGCAACCTGCATTTCGACTTCCGGCTCGAACTGGATGGAGTCTTGAAATCCTGGGCGGTGCCGAAGGGCGTGCTGATCCAGCCGGGCGAGCCGCATCTTGCCGTGTTGACCGAGGACCACCCGCTTGCCTATGGATCGTTCGAGGGCGTGATTCCACAAGGTCAGTACGGCGCCGGCAACGTGATCGTCTGGGATTGCGGCTTGTATTCGCCCGACGAAGGCGAGGAATACGCGTTTCATGACCGCGAGACCGCGCAAGAGCGCGTGCGCGCCGAACTTGATGCGGGGAAATTGAGCATCTGCCTGCTCGGCGAGAAGATCAAAGGCTCGTATTCGCTGGTGCGCACCAAGGAAAACAAGTCGTGGCTGCTGCTCAAGCACCGCGACCCGCGGCCGATGCGGTCATCCTGGGGCGACGACATGAGCCGTTCGGTGTTGACGCCGTACGCGGTGGCCAACGCGTCGAACGTAGTCGCGACCGAGCGCCTGACCTTCGACAAGCTGATACCCAACGGGCCCGCCGAGCCGCTGCCGCCGAAACTCGCGCCGATGCTCGCCAGTCTCGCCGAGGCGCCGTTCGGTCACCGCGACTGGATGTTCGAACCCAAGCTCGATGGCTATCGCATCCTGGCGCACGTAGGACTCGACGGCGTGCGTCTGCGTACGCGCAACGGGATCGATCTCACCGCGGCGTTTCCGCGCATCGTCGATGATCTGAAGAGCCAGCTCGCGCTGCCGCTGTTGCTCGACGGCGAGATCATCGTGCTGCGCGACGGCCGCCCGTCGTTCGACGCCCTGCAGAACCGCGTGCAGTTGAGGGCGGCGTCCGATATCGAAGCGGCCGAGCGTGCCACGCCGAGCGTGTTTTTCTGCTTCGATCTGCTGCACGCGCTGGGCATGAATCTGCGCAACGCACCCTATTCGGATCGGCGCCGCTACCTCGGCCAATGTCTGATCACCACACCGCATATCCAAATGGTCCATGCGGAAACCGACGGCGAAGCGCTGTATCGCGCCGCGCTCGCGTCCGGGTTCGAAGGCATGATCGCCAAACGTCGCGCGAGCCTTTATTACCCCGGCCGGCGCTCCGATGACTGGCTCAAGATCAAGCATGTGCGCTCGGCCGAGTTCGTCGTCGGTGGATACACCGAAGGCAACGGTGCACGGCGCGATCAGTTCGGCGCGCTGATGCTCGGTGTCTGGGAAGACGGCGTGTTGCAGCCGGTGGGCAACGTGGGCAGCGGTTTCGACGACAAGGCGCTGGGCTCGTTGACCGCGCTGCTTGCTGCGCGCCGTACCACGAAGATGCCGTTTGCGACCAAGCCGGAAACCGACGGCAAGACGTTCTGGACCAAACCTGACCTCGTGGCCGAAGTGGAGTTTGCCGGCTGGACCGACTCGGGAAACCTGCGTGCGCCCGTGTTCCTGCGCTTGCGCAACGACGTCGATCCGACCACGGTGACACGTGCGCGCGCGCGCGAGCGCAGTGTCGGACCGGAGACAAAAGCCAAAGGCGCTGCGACGGGGGACGCGGCATCGGCCGACGCGATCCTGCAGCAGCTGTCGGGCTCCGGCGCCAGCCTCACGCTGTCGGTCAACACCAACAGCATCAAGTTGACTCATCTCGACAAAGTGCTTTGGCCCGCGCACGCAGGTGCAAAGGCGTACACCAAACGCCATCTGCTGCAGTATCTCGCGACGGTCGCGCCGTACATGCTGCGTCACCTGGAGCAGCGGCCGTTGACCGTGATCCGCATGCCCGACGGGATCAACGGCGAATCGTTCTTCCAGAAACACTGGGACGGCAGCGCGGTGCCGCCGTTCGTGCGCGTGATCGAACTGGTTGCCGAGGAGGGCACGTCGCGCAAGTACGTCCTGTGCAACAACGTCGAGACCTTGCTCTGGCTCGGCCAGATGGGCGTGCTCGAGTTCCACGTGCCGCATGCGAGCGTGCCGCCTGACGCCCCGGCGAAGATCGACGAAAACGACGTGTTCGACCGCCCCGACTACGTCGTCTTCGACCTCGATCCGTACATCTATTCAGGCAAGGAAGCGAAGGGCGCCGAGCCCGAGTTCAACTCGCGTGCCTTTGCCAAGGCGCGCGAGGTGGCATTCAACCTGCGCGAGATCCTGCATGCAATGTCGCTGCAGGCGTTCGTCAAGACCACCGGCAAGACGGGTCTGCATGTCTTCGTGCCGATCGAACGCACGATCAGCACCGAGCAGGCGCGCGATGTGTGCCGCCTCGTTGGAGCACATCTGCTGCGCAAGCATCCGAAGGACATCACGATGGACTGGGCGGTAGAAAAGCGCACCGGCAAGATCTTCTTCGACCACAACATGAACGGGCGCGGCCGCACGTTGAACGCCGCCTATTCACCGCGCCGCATTCCAGGTGCGTGGGTCGCGACCCCGGTCACGTGGGACGAACTGGGTCAGGTCGAGCCGCACCATTTCACGCTCTCGACGGTGCCCGGGCGTTTGCGCGACAATGGCGACCCTTGGCAGGGAATCCTTCAAGCCCGGCACGACCTTACGCGAGTTTTTACACGTGAAGTCTGAGCTGGGTGGCCCCCCCACCCCAACCCTCCCCCGCAAGCGGG
>DASQAE010000050.1:0-1845 GCA_035635915.1 Burkholderiaceae bacterium
GGTTCGCCGCGCACCCCCTCCGCGACCGGCGCCCAACCCGCCACCTTGTAGACCCTGTCCGCCTCGAGCGGACGCCCGGCGAGCCGCAAGTCCAGAATGCGGCTGCCTATTTTTGCGCCGGGATCGATGGTGTAGCCAAGCCCGCCGGTGCGCACCATGTCGCCGCCTTGTTGCAGGTACGGATCCGGATTGAACAGATTGTCGGCAACGTCCTCGAGGAGTGCCTTGATGGTCACGCCACTCATCTCTGCGAGCGTCGTGTACGGATACGTGATCGCGGTCTGATCCATCAAGTGTTCCATGAGGATCGGCTGATCGGGCAGAAGCGTCGTGCCCCAGCGAAACCCGGGCGACATCGCGATCTGCGCGCCGCGCACTTCCATCAGGGCGTCGCAGATCAACTGGTCAAAACTGCCGTTGAAGTTACCGCGCCGGTACAGCAGCGTCTCGGTGACTGCCAGTTTTTCATTGAGCCGGCTGACGAACGGCGCGCGGACACGATCGATGTAGGCGGCCATTGTGCTGTCCGCCGGCAGCAAGTTGGCGAACACCGGCAGCAGCTTGTAGCGAAAGTCCACCACCTTCTTCGCGCGCACGTCGAAGTCGAGCACGCCGAGGAACTTGCCGTTGCTGCCCGCGTTCGTCACGAGCGTCTTGCCGCCGGCGTTGCTGACCACGCTCGGCGCCGGCACGCCGTCATGGGTATGCCCGCCCAGGATCGCATCGATGCCACGCACGCGACGCGCCATTTTCAGATCCACGTCCATGCCGTTGTGCGAGAGCAGGACCACGACCTGCGCGCCCTTGGCGCGTGCCTCGTCGACGTGCTTCTGCATCCGCTCTTCCTGAATACCGAACGTCCATTCGGCAACGAAGTAGCGCGGATTGGCAATCGGCGTATACGGAAATGCCTGGCCGATGATGGCGACCCGCACACCGTTCATCTCACGCATCACGTACGGCGCGAAAACCTGGTCGCCGAAGTCGGTGGTAGTCACGTTCTGGGCGATAAACGCGATGCCGCCTTCGAAATCCTTCTCGATCACTTCCAGCACCCGCTTGGCGCCGTAGGTCATCTCCCAGTGCGCAGTCATGACTTCAACGCCGAGCAGCTTGCTGGCATCGATCATGTCCTGCGCGTTGGTCCAGAGCGAGGTCGCCGAACCCTGCCAGGTGTCGCCGCCGTCGAGCAGCAACGCGCCAGGCCGGCTGGCTCTCAGCCTTTTGACCAGCGTTGCAAGGTGTGCGAACCCACCCACTTTGCCGTAGGTGCGCGCGCCGGCCTCGAAGTCGAGACTGGTGAACGCATGCGCCTCCACCGTCCCCGGTGCGATGCCAAAGTGCTTGAGCAGATGTTCGCCAACAAGATGCGGCGGCTTGCCGGCAGCGTCCGCCACGCCGAGATTGACGCTCGGCTCGCGAAAGTAAATCGGCTTCAGTTGCGCATGGCAGTCGGTGAAGTGCAGCAGATGCACGTTGCCGAAACTTGGCACGTCATACAGGCGCTGCGCGGCGTCGGGCTGCTGGGCGAGCAGGTCGCGCGATGCGAGCGGCATTCCCGCGGCCGCCCCGGCTGCCAGGACTTGCAGGAACTCGCGCCGCTGCATCAAGCGCCGGCCGCGAAGCGCGCCAGCGCGGCGACGTCTTCCGGAAACATCTCGCCTTCTTCGCGCAACACCACGCGACCATTTTTGTCGACGACGTACAGCTCCGGCAGGCTGCGGCGTTTGCCGAACCAGCGCTCAACTTGTGGTGAGATCCGGGCCACGGCAAACGTGTAGTTGTAGCGGCGCTGATAGTCGCGGATCAGCTTGACGTCGGCATCGAGCGCGAACGTCAGCACGA
>DASQAE010000051.1:0-8516 GCA_035635915.1 Burkholderiaceae bacterium
TCGACAAAAAGATGCGGCGCGACGGCGATCGTTCCAGCGACACGATCGGGAAACGTGGCGGCATAAATCAACGCAATCGACGCGCCGTCGCTGTGACCGAAGAGCCATGGAGGCGATGTTCGGCTGTCGACGCCGAGGGCATCGAACAGTGCCGGCAATACCTCGCGCGCCTGCACGTGCATGAAATCGGGTCGCCAGCGCCTGGGGTGCGGACGCGGAGTAGAAAGTCCATATCCCGCGCGTGAATAGACCAGGCCGCGCAGCCCGCCGGCCGCACACAGGCGATCCGGAAACTCGCGCCACGCCGAAAGCGAACCGAGCCCTTCATGCAGGAAGACGAGCAACGGCGCGAGCGCGTTGTCCGCCGCGATCGTGCGGTACTCGAGCCTGATCCGCTCGCCTTCCTGAACGACTTGGACCAATCCTGCGCCGGCGTCAGTGCACACGCTCGCCGGCCTCTTTCTCGCGCAGCCTGAAGCGCTGGATCTTGCCGGTCGCTGTTTTTGGCAGCTCAGAGATGAACTCGAGTTCGCGCGGATACTTGTACGGCGCCAGGCGCTCCTTGACGAAGTGCTTGAGTTCTTCGGCCAGGCCAGCGTTGGCCAGCGCCGGGTTCTTGAGCACGACAAAAGCTTTTGCGCGCGTGAGTCCTGCGCTGTCGGCGACGCCAATGACCGCCGCTTCGAGTACCGCCGCGTGTTGCACCAGAGTTGCTTCCACCTCGAACGGCGAAACGTACTGGCCGCTTACCTTGAGCATGTCGTCGCTGCGGCCCGCGTAGATGTAGTAGCCGTCGTTATCGCGCAGGTATTTGTCGCCGCTGCGGGTCCATGCTCCAAGAAACGTTTCGCTCGATTTGGTCCGGTTGCCCCAGTACAGCAAAGCCGACGATGGACCCTTGATGAAGAGGTCGCCTATCTGGTCTGCGCCCTCCACCGGCGCGCCACGCTCGTCGCGCAGTTCGATCTCATAGCCGTTCACGGGCTTGCCGGTGCTTCCATAACGGACGTCGCCCGGCCGGTTCGAGATGAAGACGTGCAGCATCTCGGTCGAACCGATGCCGTCGATGACTTCGCACCCGAAATGAGCGGTGAACCGGTCGCCGATTTCGCGCGGCAGTGCTTCGCCGGCAGACGAACACAGGCGCAACGCCACTTCGTTGCGCGCCGGCAGCTTCGGCGAGGCAAGCATGCCTGCGTACCCGGTCGGCGCGCCGAAAAAGATCGTCGGCTTGTGCTCGACCCAGCGCTTGAAAACAGCGTCCGGCGTCGGGCGTTCCGCCATCAGCACCACCGTCGCCCCGACACTGAGCGGGAACGTCAGCGCGTTGCCCAAGCCGTACGCAAAAAAAAGTTTGGCGGCCGAAAAACACACATCACGCTCGGTGAGACCAAGCACCGCTCTGCCGTACAACTCGGCGGTCCAGTAAAGATTCGATTGTGCGTGCACCGTGCCCTTCGGCCGACCGGTGGAACCGGACGAATACAACCAGAAGCCGACATCGTCGCCGACGGTGTCGACGGGTGCCGTGCGCGCAGCACAGCGCGCGAGCAGGCCGTCGAAGTCCACCGCGCCCGCGGGAAGATCCTTGCCATGGGAGACCACGAGAGCGCGAACCTCGTGGCGCCCATTTTCCATTGCCGCCTTCAACATCGACAGCAACGACGCCGAGACGAACGCGGCCTGAGCGCGGCTATGCGCGAGCATGTACGCGTAGTCGTCTGCCGTCAGGAGCGTGTTGACCGCGACCGGAACCACGCCGGCATAAAGGCAGCCGAGAAATGCAACCGGCCAGTGGTTGGAGTCATGCATCAGCAGCAGCACGCGTTCTTCGCGTTTGATGCCGAGCTCGGCGAGGGCGCCGGCGAAGCGCTGCACGCGCTCGGCGAGCTGCGCGTAGGTAAGGCGGCCGGTGTCGTCGATGTAGGCGGTCTTGTCCGGCCGCGCCGCGTTCAGCGCAAGCAGATGCTGGGCGAAGTTGAAGCGCTCGGGCGGCGGTGTCACTGCCGAGTGGGTGGACGTGGACATCGCTGCCTCGCGAGCTGGTGCGAATCGATTTAAAGCGCAAGCGGCGTTGCCGCCAGCGCATCGAGCACCGCGGTTTCCGCCTGGATTGCCGCGCGCCGGTGGTAGAAACCGACAGCGCGCAGACCACCCAATTCCTCGCCGCCTCCGGCACGCCCAGGTCCACCGTGCAGCGAGTGCGGCATCACGTTGCCATGGCCGGTCTGTTGCTGCGCAATCGTCGGCGAGATCACGTGCACACGCCCGTGACTATCCGCGAGTTCGACTGCCGCGCGCGCCATTGCCTGCGGATCGGCGCCGTACAACGAAGCGACGAGCGAACCCTCACCGCGGCGGATCAGCGCGAACGCGTGGTCGAGATCGTTGTACGGCATCAGGGTCGAAACGGGTCCGAACACTTCCACGCGATGCACGATTTCGGCGCGATCGGGTTCGCGCGTGCCGAGCAGCATCGGGCCAGCGCAGGCCGCAATTGCCGGGTCTGCGTCGACCAGCGCCTGCTGGCTGCCGTCGTAGAGGACGTCGGCCTGGGTTCGCAATTGAGTGAGACCGCTTTTGACTGCTTCGTATTGGGTCCGGCTCACCAGCGCGCCCATGCGTACGTTCTCGTTGCGCGGGTTGCCAACGGTCACCGCAGCGAGCTTGGCGCCGATGGCTTGCGCCGCCGCGTCGTAGAGCGCCTGCGGCACCAGGATGCGCCGGATCGCCGTGCATTTCTGGCCCGACTTGACCGTGGTCTCGCGCACCACCTCGCGCACGAGCAGCGCGAACGCTTCCGAACCTGCAGCTGCATCCGGCAGCAGCAGGGCCGAGTTCACGCTGTCGGCTTCGATATTCACCCGCACCGATCCGGCCACGATGGCGCGATGCGCGCGAATCAGTGCCGCGGTATCGGCCGAGCCCGTGAAGGAAACGACGTCGAACGGATGCAACTGATCCAGCAGCCCCGCGGACCCGCCGCAGATCACGGAAAGTGCGCCGGCCGGCAGCACCCCTGCGGCCGTGACGTCGGCCACCATGCGCTGAGCAAGCCAGGCCGTCGCGGTTGCCGGTTTGACGATAACCGGCACGCCTGAGAGCAGGGCGGGTGCCGCTTTCTCCCACAAGCCCCAGGAAGGAAAGTTGAACGCGTTGATGAACAGAGCAACGCCGCGCGTCGGAACAAGAACGTGCTGCGACTGGAACGCGCCGTCCTTGCCGAGTTTGGCCCGACTGCCGTCAAGCAGCGCGTTGCTATCGCCAAGCGCCGCGCCCCACTTGGCGTACTGCCCGAGCGTGAACATGGCGCCGTCGATATCGATGGCAGAGTCATTGCGCGTGGTGCCGGAATTGGCGATCGCGATCTCGTAGTACGCGTCGCGGTTCGCTTGCAGGACCTTGACGATCTCGCCGAGGAGGGCGGCACGTTTTGCGTAGGTCAGTGCGCGCAGCGCGCTCCCTCCAGTCGCGCGCGCGAAAGAAAACGCCGCCGCCAGGTCGACGCCCTCGCTCGAAACGCGTGCCAGTTCGGCGCCCGTGATCGGGTCGCGCAGCGGTGTGCCAGGTCCTTTTCCTTCAACCCAGACTCCGGCGACCAGGTTCTTCAGCAGTTCGGCCATGTTGACTGTCTCCTTGTCTGGCCGCGAATGGGGGTTGGAAACTAGCTATCCCCACCGGCAATGTCAAGCACTATACTGCATGTCATCGCTTCAGGAGATTGGCGAGCCAAATGGACCAGAGCGGGTTGAAGGCCAAAGTGGCAATGGTCGAACAAGAGCCCGAAGACGCGCGTGACGCTTTCCTGGTCGCGCTTGGCGAGCGGGTTCGTTCGCTGCGCGCGCGCAAAGGAATGACGCGACGTGCGCTTTCGCTTGCCTCCGAAGTCTCCGAGCGCCATCTCGCAAATCTCGAGCTGGGTGTTGGCAACGCTTCGATCCTGGTCTTGCGCCAGATCGCGCAGGCGCTCGATTGCGAGCTGGCCGAGTTGCTGGGCGATGAGACCGCGACGTCGCCCGAGTGGCTGTTGATTCGCGATCTGTTGCGCGGGCGGCGCGACGAGGACCTGCGCCGGGCACGCCTCGGCCTCACTGAGCTGTTCGGCGAGGCCGGTAAACCGGCCGCGCGTTCACGCCGCATCGCGCTGATCGGCTTGCGTGGCGCGGGCAAGTCGACGCTCGGGCAAATGCTCGCGGATGACCTGGATGTGCCGTTCGTCGAATTGAACAGCGTCATCGAGCGTGTCGCTGGGTGCAGCCTGTCGGAGATCCACAACCTCTACGGACCCACCGCGTATCGGCGCTACGAGCGGCGCGCGCTCGAAGAGACGGTCCAGCTTTACCCGGATGCGGTAATCGCCACGCCCGGCGGCATCGTCTCGGACGCCGCGACGTTCAATCTGCTGCTGTCGCAATGCTTCACGGTATGGCTGAAGGCTTCGCCCGAAGAACATATGGAGCGGGTCATCGCGCAAGGAGACTTGCGTCCCATGTCTGGCAACCAGGAAGCGATGGAGGATCTCAAACGAATCCTCGCCGGACGCGCTGCGTTTTACGGCAAGGCCGACCTTGCGTTCGATACCAGCGGCAAGGCGTTGGCCGACAGTTTTCCCGCGCTGAGGGACGCGCTGCGCGCGGGGCTGGCGAAGACGTGACCCGGTGCTGCGACCAACCTCTTGAGCATTAAAGTGCATAATTTGCATTGACAGACCTTTCTTATGCATTATCATGCATCTATGGGTGATCTGAGAGACACCGCGCTGCCAAGGAGTTTTCTGCAATGAATGCGCCCGACGTCCAAGCGTTCGCCCGTGTCGACTATCAGACCGATCCCTCGCGCTACAAACATTGGACGCTCAGCTTCGATGGTCCGATCGCCACGCTCGCGATGAACGTGACTGAGGACGCTGGTCTGCGCCCGGGCTACAAGCTGAAGCTCAACAGCTACGACCTCGGCGTCGACATCGAACTGCACGATGCACTGAACCGCGTCCGTTTCGAACACCCGGAGGTGCGGACGGTCGTGGTGACCAGCCTCAAGGACCGCGTGTTCTGCTCCGGGGCCAACATCTTCATGCTCGGGCTGTCTTCGCATGCGTGGAAAGTGAACTTCTGCAAGTTCACCAACGAAACGCGCAATGGCGTCGAAGACTCGAGCCGCGATTCCGGCCTGAAGTTCATCGCCGCGGTAAACGGCTCCTGCGCAGGCGGCGGATACGAACTCGCTCTGGCGTGCGACGAGATCTTCCTCATCGACGACCGCTCTTCGTCGGTGTCATTGCCGGAAGTCCCGCTGCTCGGCGTGTTGCCAGGCACGGGCGGATTGACCCGCCTCACGGACAAGCGGCGCGTGCGGCACGACCTTGCGGACATTTTTTGCACGACGACCGAGGGCGTGCGCGGCGAGAAGGCCAGGCAATGGCGCCTGGTCGATGCAATCGCCAAACCCGCCGTGTTTGTGCAGAAGGTGCGCGAACGTGCGCTGGAACTGGCACGAAGCAGTGCGCGCCCGGAGGGCGCCAAAGGTGTTGCGCTGACGCCGCTGCAACGTGTCGTCGAAGCCGACACGCTGCGCTATGAATTCGTGCGCATCGACATCGATCGCGCGCATCGAGTTGCGAACTTCACGGTCCACGCACCGCGTTCGGCACAACCGGATTCGATCGAAGCCATCATCGCTGCCGGGGCATCGTGGTGGCCGCTGCAAGTCGCGCGCGAACTCGATGACGCCATCTTGTCGATGCGCACCAACGAGCTCGACGTCGGCACCTGGTTGCTCAAGACCGAGGGCGACGCTTCATCCGTGCTGGCCGCAGATGCCGCGCTGGTCAAGTTCAAGGATCACTGGTTCGTCAACGAGACCATCGGGCTGTTGCGCCGGACGCTGGCGCGCCTCGACGTCTCGTCGCGCACGCTGTTCGCGTTGATCGAACCGGGTTCCTGTTTCGCGGGCACGCTGCTCGAACTTGCGCTAGCTGCCGATCGCACGTACATGCTGGCACTGCCCGATGCTCCGGATCGTGCCCCGAAAGCGGTCGTCGGCGAGAGCAATTTTGGCCTCTATCCAATGGTGACCGGCCAGACGCGGTTGCAGCGGCGTTTCTACGAGGAGCCTGTACCGCTCGAGACGATTCGCGCTCTCCTCGGCAAGCCGCTCGACGCCCACCAGGCCGAGGAAGCCGGACTGGTCACGTCCGCGCCGGACGATATCGATTGGGCGGATGAAGTGCGCATCGCAGTGGAAGAGCGCGCGTCGTTGTCGCCCGATGCGTTGACCGGCATGGAAGCCAACTTGCGCTTCAACGGCAAGGAGACGATGGCGACCCGCGTTTTTGGCCGTCTTACGGCGTGGCAGAACTGGATCTTCAATCGCCCCAACGCAGTCGGCGAAAAGGGCGCGCTCAAGGTCTACGGCAAGGGCGAAAAACCGCAATTCGACTGGAACCGAGTCTAGGAACACGGTTCTACTCAAGATCCGATCCGGAGAGACGTGATGACCACCATCGATTACAGCGAAAAAATTCCGAACAACGTCGAACTGGCCGAAGACAAGGCGCTGCAACGCGCGCTCGAGCACTGGCAACCCAACTACCTTTCGTGGTGGAGCGACGTGGGGCCGGATGGTTCGCAGAACTTCGACGTTTACCTGCGCACCGCGACCAGCGTCGATCCGCAAGGCTGGGCGCATTTCGACTACGTGAAGATGCCCGACTATCGCTGGGGCATCTTTCTCAATCCGCGCGACGAGAGCCGCAAGGTCAACTTTGGCGAACACAAGGGCGCGCCGGCATGGCAGGAAATACCGGGCGAGCATCGCGCCAATCTGCGCCGCATCATCGTCACCCAGGGCGATACCGAACCCGCTTCCGTGGAGCAGCAACGCCATCTTGGACTCACGGCGCCCAGCATGTACGACCTGCGCAATTTGTTTCAGGTCAATGTGGAGGAAGGCCGCCACCTGTGGGCAATGGTTTACCTGCTGCACAAGTATTTCGGCCGTGACGGGCGCGAAGAGGCGGAGGCGCTGCTGGAGCGGCGCTCCGGCGATCAGGACAACCCGCGCATCCTCGGTGCGTTCAATGAAAAGACGCCGGACTGGTTGAGCTTCTTCATGTTCACGTACTTCACCGATCGCGACGGCAAATTCCAGCTGTGCGCACTGGCAGAAAGCGGGTTCGATCCGCTGGCGCGAACGACCAAGTTCATGCTCACCGAAGAAGCGCACCACATGTTCGTGGGTGAAAGCGGTGTCTCGCGCGTAATCCAGCGCACCTGCGAAGTGATGAACCGTATGAAGACAGATGATCCGGTGCAACTGCGCGACGCCGGCGTGATCGATCTGCCCACTTTGCAGCGTTACCTGAACTTCCACTTCAGCGTCACCATCGATCTGTTCGGCGCCGACGAGTCGAGCAACGCTGCCACGTTCTACAACTCGGGCCTGAAGGGTCGGTTCGAAGAGACCAAACGCGACGATGATCACCTGCTGCATGGGCAGACCTACAAGGTGCTGGCGGTGCAAAACGGCGGCCTGGTCGAGCGCGAAGTGCCAATGCTCAACGCGTTGAACGAAGTGCTGCGCGACGACTTCATCAGGGATTCGATCGCCGGCATCGGGCGCTGGAACAAGGTGATCGAAAAAGCGGGTCTGCCGTTCCGCCTGCAGACACCGCACAAGGCATTCAATCGTCGCATCGGCACGCTGGCGGGCGTGCGCGTCAGCCCCGATGGGCGCGTGGTGAACGACGCCGAATGGGCCCGGCATGAGCGCGAGTGGCTGCCGACCGCCGAGGATCGGGCGTTCGTCACGGCGCTGATGGGTCGCGTGGTCGAACCGGGCAAGTTCGCCAATTGGATCGCGCCACCGGTGATGGGCGTCAACCGCCAGCCGATCGACTTCCAGTACGTGCGCTTCAATTGACACGCGCGTGCCAACGCGCGTGTCATCCCGAGCCGCAGGCGAGGGATCTTTGCGAAGGCCCGAGATCTTTCAAGTTCCGATAATGTAGTGATCATGAACGCTCCGTTGCCGGAGGTGCTCAAGCAGCACCTCATCGACCCCGAGATCTGCATTCGTTGCAACACGTGCGAAGAGACGTGTCCGGTGGACGCCATTACGCACGACGCGCGCAACTACGTCGTGATGGCGGACAAGTGCAACGGATGTATGGCGTGCGTGCCGCCGTGCCCGACGGGTGCCATCGACAACTGGCGCACGGTGCTGCGCGCGGATGCATATCCGATCGAAGAGCAGTTTCAATGGGACACGTTGCCCGGCGAGAAATCGATCGGCCTGGCCGCGCCACCGCCGATCGCCGAGTTGAGCGACCTCGACGCTGCGGTGCCGCCGCCTTCAGCTGCGGTGCCGGGTTCGCAAGTGCCGCCTTGGTCGGCTTCTCATCCGTACGTCAACCTGTACGCGCATCGCGCTCCGGTGCTCGCCACCGTCGTCGGCAACTTCCGCGTCACCGACACCAACAGCGAGAGTGACACGCACCACGTCGTACTCGACTTCGG
>DASQAE010000052.1:0-4011 GCA_035635915.1 Burkholderiaceae bacterium
CGGTGTCGCCCGAGCCATCCAGCGATCGGGCCCCGCTGCCGAGCAGGTCGCTGCCGATGCCGCTGCGACGCAACGGGCTCACGAACGTGACGTCGTGTTCGCTGCCCCAGAGCCAGCGCTTCGGATCGCGCCCATGCAAAGTGGTCAGCTCCGCACGCACCTGTTTGACCGCGCGACGTATCAGGTCCGGCAGCTTTTCGACCGCGGGTGTGCGCTGATCGTCGAACCAGGGTGAGTCGGGTTGTTGCAGCAGGCGATCGAAACGCTCCTGCCAGCCATACCAGTTATCGAGGTACGCGCGCGCGAGATCCTCGCCCATCTCGTCGACAAAGGTCTCGTACGCAAGCCGTTCGTAGATACGGTGATAGAGGAGTGGTGCCGCCTGGTCGAGGCGGTCACGGCCGTCCCACGCCGCGAGGATGACTGCGATGTCTGCCTGCTCCGCATCGTCCTTCAGCGCCGCGATGATGAGCGGAACCAGGCGCTTTGCCTGCAGGTTGAGCGTATCGGTCATCAACGCGCGGTGATCGTCCAGCCTCATCGAGCGGGTCGCCGCCAGCACCTGGCTGATGCGCTCATAGCGATAGCTGGGCGAAAAAAACGACGAGTAGTCGTAGGGATAACCGTCCGGGCGATTGTCGTTGTTGGCGGTGGCGAGCCAGCCGCGCGCGGGCGAGAGTTGGGCCGGCATCTGATCGGGTGCAATGAAGCCACGCCAATCGCTTTCGCGCGTGGCCGGTTTTGGATAGATGCCCTGGCGGCTGGCGCGAATCGGTACCCGACCTGTCGCACGATGACCGATGACGCCGGCCTTGTCCGCGAACACGAAGTTGAAATACATGACCTCCATCTGCTGCGCGGCGCGATCGACATCTGCGGCGGATGCTGCAGTCAGCAGCTTGTCGATGCCGACCTCGTGGCCTTCGATTTCCGCGCTGGCCGTGCGCAAGCTGAGCAGTCGATCACCGCTCACGCCAAGTCCTGGCCCTGCGATGATCGGGCCGCGCACCGTGCGGCGGATCGTAAGCGGCTCATCGCGAAATCCGCCTTCAACGTTGGCGTCCCGCACACGAATGAGTTCGGTCTTGGTTTCGAAGGGCCGCGCTTCGTCGCCGTCCAGATACTGATCGGACTTGCCAGGCGCGAGCTGCTCGATAAAAAGATCCTGGCTGTCGCCATAGGCATTGGTGACACCGAAGGCGACGTTGGCGTTGCGTCCAACGAGGATGCCGGGCACCGCTGGAAGCGCGGCGCCAACGGCGCGCACGCCCGGGCTGAAGAGCCCGACCGGAAACCAGATGCCGGGGAGAATGCGTGCATCCAGGTGCGGATCGTTGACGAGCACTGCTGCTCCGCTCGCCGAGCGCGTCGGGCCGATCACCCAGTTGTTGCTGCCAACCTCCATCGGCGCGACAAGCGCGCTGCTTTCGCCCGCAGCCAGCACGGTCACGTTGTTCAAGCCGAGCCAGGTTGCACCGGCAACACTCGACTCCTGCATCTTGCGGTCGCGATCCGGATTTACGTTCAACGGAAACAACTCGAGCACCCGTTGCGGGCCGAATTTGTCGATCAGTCTTTGTGCGAGCAATTCCGCCTTGTAGTTGACCGCCTGGCTCAGGTTGACGAAATGCAGCACCGTCAGCAGGTCCTCGACCGACCAGGGTGCGGTGGTGAAGCCGGCGATGCGCAACTCGACCGGCAGATCGTCAGCATGCGCGGTGATATAGGCATTGATGCCTTGCGCGTACCAGGCGAAAAAATCGCGCGCGGCGGGCGAGAGCAGCTTCGCGTGCCGCTCGGCGTTGCGGCGCAGACCCAGCGTGCGCATCTCGCGATCGCTTGCGATTCCGGCGACACCGATCGCCTCCGCAAGGCGGCCATGCGCAAGCGCGCGATACGCCTCCATCTGGAACAGACGCGCTTGCGCCGTTACGAATCCCTGCGCGCGAATCAGATCGGGGGTGTTGGCGGCGAAGATGTACGGGATGCCGTGCTCGTCGCGCAGCACCTCGACCCGCTGCGAGAGCCCGGCAAAGGTCATCTCGCCGGTGACTTTCGGACCGCGTGTGATGCCTGAAACCAGCACCCCCGCGGCAACGAGAAGCAGCACGACGATTGCAACAAGCGTCCGGATCAGCAAGCGGACGATGCCTCCCCGCATACCTCGTCTCCGCGCGTTCCCGTGGTTACGTGTCGATACCGCGCCACCGTCGGCGGCGGCCTGCTTGCGACTTTACTGATCCCCAATCCGGCGAGGTTTGCGTTCGATCACGTGTACGCGCGCCGCGCGAAGGTTTGCACAGTGAAGTCGACAGCATGATGCACGAGATGACGCGCGCGGGTTGGACCTCGCGCCGGAAGGACAATTTCGACCTGCTCGTGACGCATCGGGTATCGCTCAAACCATAGGTGGGCCGCATGACGTTCTTGTGTCTCTGCTATTACGACCAAACGATGTTCGACGCGTTGAAACCGGACGATCTTGCAGCGCTCGAAGAGGCTTGCAAGCCGCACGACGAGGCGCTGCGCAACAGCGGGCGCCTGTTTGCGCAGGCGTCGCTTGCGTTTCCGCAAACTGCGCGCACGGTGCGCGCCGGCAAGAATGCTCCTTCCGTCACGGGTGGCCCGTACACGGCTTCGAAAGAGCCGATCGGCACGTTTTTTATCGTCGAAGCGCAGGACATGGACGAAGCGGCGCAGGTCGCGAGCAAACACCCCGGCGCGCACGTCGGCAACTTCCTCGGCGGCGGCATCGAGGTTCGCGCCTGCGACTTTTTCCAGGCTGGCTGACACTCCGCTTTCATCCCAAAAAAAGGTTACCCGGCGTGTCGATCCGCCGGGGTTTCGTTCGACGAGGAGATAGAGGCCGGAAAGTGCGGTCAAAACCGCCCGGGTCCGTCCTTCGACCCAACCCAGGACAGGAGAAGACGATGAAATTCATGGTGATAGTCAGGGCCAGCAAGGCCTCCGAAGCCGGTGAGATGCCGAGCGAACAATTGCTTGCCGCAATGGGCAAATACAACGAGGACCTGGCCAAGGCCGGGATCATGCTTGCTGGGGAAGGCCTGCACCCGAGCTCCAGGGGCGTGCGGGTGCGTTTTTCCGGCTCCAAGCGCACCGTGATCGACGGTCCTTTCGCTGAGACGAAAGAGCTGATCGCCGGTTTCTGGCTGTGGCAGGTGAACTCCAGGGAAGAAGCGGTCGAGTGGCTCAAACGCTGCCCGAACCCGCACGATGACGACACCGAAGTCGAGATGCGCCAGGTTTTCGAAGCCTGCGACTTCGGCGCCGAATTCACGCCCGAGCTGCGCGCGCAGGAAGAGCGGGTCCGGGCGCAGATCGAGAAGGCCGCCAAGAAATAATCGCGCACCGTCAACGGTGCACACGAACCGCAACCAGTGAGGTAACGATGTTGGTCCAACCGTACCTGTCGTTCGAAGGCCGCTGTGAAGAGGCAATCGAGTTCTATCGCCGCGCCGTAGGCGCCGAAGTGCAGATGCTGATGCGCTTCAAGGACAGTCCCGAGCCTCCGCCGGAGGGCAAGGTAGCGCCCGGCTCGGAGAACAAGGTGCTGCACGCTGCGTTCAAGATCGGCGAATCGATCGTGATGGCTTCGGACGGCTACAACCGCGGCAACGCGACCTTCAACGGCTTCGGCCTGTCGATCTCGGTCAAGGACGCGGCGACTGCCGACAAGCTGTTCAAGGGACTGTCCGAAGGCGGTCAGGTGACGATGCCGCTCGGGCGGACCTTCTGGTCGCCGCGATTCGGCATGGTGACCGATCGGTTCGGCGTGTGCTGGATGATCAACGTGGTGACGCAATAAGGAGCGACGTCGATGTTCAGGATACTTGGCATCGTGGTGGTGGTCTTGATCGTGGGTGTGCTCGGTTTTGCGGCCACCAGACCGGACTCGTTCCGCGTCCAGCGCACCGCGAGCATCAAGGCACCCCCGGAGAAAATCTTCGCGCTCATCAACGACCTGAAGGGATGGAAAACCTGGTCGCCGTA
>DASQAE010000053.1:0-8873 GCA_035635915.1 Burkholderiaceae bacterium
GTCGTCCCGGCGAAGGCCGGGACCCAATTGCCTCGCACGCTCGCGAGGCTTGTTTTACCGTCGGGTTTCAGGCGCGCGCGAACGGCGCGCCGAACGATTGGGTGCGCCCGTCGGCGCCGTACATCATCGGATTGCCTGCCTGACGTAGTGCGTCGAGACGCGCGCGCGTGGTTACCAGGCGCGGCGCCAACAGCAAGGCATTGCGGTCGTTGAGTTCTCGGGCTTGCTGCGCCAGGTCGAGCGGAATATCGGCCGCGCCACGAGTGGCGAGCGGCGCGAGGCGTTGCAGAAGATCGTTCTTGTGGGCCGCAAGCGCCGCGACCCGATCGGCATCGCCGCGGATCAGCGCATCGCTCTCGTCACCCAGGGCTTGTACGAGCTCGGCGAACAGCGCCCGCAAATCCGTTTTCATCGACGGCGAGTGGCTCAGGTCTTCTTGCCGAGCAGTTCGGAAACGCTGGCAAGCAGTTTGTCGGCGATCGCATCGGCGTTGACCTTGAAGCGGCCTTCGGCGATGGCGTTGCGGATCTCCTCGACCTTCTTGACGTCGAAATCGGAGCCGCTGAATTGGCCTTCGAGCTGAGACAGGCGCGAACCCAGGTCCGACAACTGAACGCGTTCGGTTTCGGCAACCGCTTCCGTACCACGCGCAGTCGACGTGCGTGCATCGTTCGGGGCCGATACCCGGTCGGGCCGCAGTGGTTCTGATGTACTTGTGATTTTCATGTTGCCTCCAGGCGCTCGCTCCAACCTTACACACTACTTAACGGCCGGCGGTCCACCGACTTTAGGTCACATCAGCCCCGGCCAGCCCCCGGAAAAGCGGGATCAATCAAAACTGCACCTCAACCAGGCGTCCAGCACGCGCCGTGCCGGTCAGGATTCTGCCGGACTCGGTGCGTACCCGGACGCTCTGGCCCGCGGCGGCCGAGGCCAACGCGATGCCGTCCGCACTAATAGAGAAGCCGTTGCCGCGTCCTACGAGTCGCACCGGTTCGCCCTGGCCCACGGCCTGCGGCGCACGCAGTGAATTGAGCGGGATCGGTTGGCCGCTCGCGATCGGCCGAGCCAGCACGCGCTGATCGAGTTGGTCGGCCGCGGTGACGACCCCTTGCGCTTCGCGCGTCCATTCCACCTCCGCCGAGCGCACATCGTCGCCTTGTACCGGCGCACCGGCCATGAGGCCGCGCGCGGCCACCAGCGCCGGGCCGAACACCCGCACTGTGACCGGAACATGGATCGACCAGGTGGCGCCGTCAAGGCACCGGATCCCGGCGAAAGCGCGACCCCAGAAGCGCGCGCCGGCGGGAAGGAATACCTCAGTACGCCCGCAGGGCGCCAACTGAAGCCGGGGATCGATCTCGCCCACGACGACGTCGATGCGCGACTGGGCGCCGCCAGCCGCGGCGGCCGCCTCGCGCAAGGCATGCAGACGAATCGTTTCCTGCAGTGCGGTAGATGCCAAGGCACTGCCGACAAACGAAAAGGCCAGGCAAAAGGTGAGGAGTAGACGATTCATGACCGCGAGCGTAGTCATGCCCGCCCCACACCAAAGAGGGAGATGGCGCGCGCAAGGGCGGCTTTTTGGTCAATCGCCCTTGCCCCTCCCACGAATAATCGGCAGCAAGGAAAAAAGCTTTAGGGTCCTTTCACCTATTTCGCCCACGGCCATGCTCGACAAGCTCACACAATCGCTGGATTTCAACGCCACCGCGCTTCTGCTGCGGTCGGAGCGCACGCGCGTGCTGGCGAGCAACATCGCCAACGCGGACACGCCCAACTTCAAGGCGCGCGATTTCGACTTCAAGACCGCGCTCCAACAGGCGACCGGTTTGACGACCGCTGCGGGAGCACCGGCAGCCAGCGCGCTGGCCAAGACCCAACAAGGCCATATCGCGGGCGGGCACGACGTGGGTGGCACCCATCCGGCGCTGTTATATCGCACGCCGACGCAAACGGCCCTGGACGCCAACAGCGTCGACCTGGACACCGAACGCGCCGCCTTCGCCGACAACACGGTGCGTTACGAGGCCAGCCTGCGGTTCATCAATACCCAGATCCGGACGTTGATGACGGCGATCAACGGGCAGGACCGATAAGTTTTATTAGGAGCAGACGATGTCTCTCTTCAACGTCTTCAACGTTTCCGGATCCGCGGTCTCGGCACAGAGCCAGCGCCTGAACGTGGTCGCCAGCAACCTTGCCAACGCGGACTCGGTCGCCGGCCCGGACGGGCAGCCCTACAAGGCGCGCCAGGTCGTGTTCCAGACCCAACTCGTCGGCGCAGAACAATCGAGCGCCGGCGTGCGCGTAGCCCAGGTGATCGAAGACAACGCGGCGCCGCGCCGCGTGCACAACCCCGATCACCCGCTCGCCGACGAGCAGGGTTACGTGACGATGAGCAACGTCAATCCGGTCGAGGAGATGGTCAACATGATCTCCGCTTCGCGCAGCTACCAGACCAACATCGACGTGATGAACACGGCGAAGAACCTGCTGCAGAAGACCCTGCAGCTCGGAAGCTAGAGGAAAGACCGGCATGAGCAGCGTCAGCACGCTTTCCGGACTGGTCGACTCGGCGCCGACTGCCGGCGTCAACAACAGCACGACCACCGCGACCCAGCTGAACGACCGGTTCCTCAAGCTGCTGGTCGCGCAGATGAGCAACCAGGATCCGTTGAATCCGCTCGACAACGCCCAAGTCACGTCGCAGATGGCGCAGATCAACACCGTGACCGGCATCAACGGCCTGAACGATACGGTGAACAAGCTGCTCGATCAGTTTTCACGCCTCGAATCGTTGCAGGCGGCCCAGCTCACCGGCCGCTCGGTACTGGTCGATGGCAGTTCGATGACGTTGCCTGCGACGGGTACCGCGGTGGGTGGCGTTCAGCTCGACCTGCCGGCTGACACGGTCACGGTCGAGATCAGGGACGGCGCGGGGCAGGTCGTGCGCGAGCTGCAGCTGGGCAAGCAGGACTCGGGTGTGACCCGCTTCGAATGGGATGGCAGGACCGCGACTGGTGAAACCGCCGCTGCGGGCACCTACACGTTCAGCGTTACCGCTAAGACGGGCTCGACCTCCGTGACCGCAACTCCGCTTGCGTCGCGTCGCGTCGACGGCGTGCGTACCGTCAACGGCACCGTGCAACTCGTCCTCGCCGGTGGCGGGGCGGTCGCGTACTCCGACATCAAACAGATTCTTTGAAGATCGTCACAAGCGATCGACAAACGGTTTTTCTCAGGAGCAATCGATGAGTTTCCAACAAGGACTGTCCGGCCTGAACATCGCGGCGAAGAACCTCGACGCGATCGGCAACAACATCGCCAACGCATCGACCGTAGGCTACAAGTCGGAGCGCGCGGAGTTTGCCGACGTGTTCGCCAATTCGGTCTCCGGCGGCGGCGGCGTGCAGGTGGGCATCGGCGCCAAGGTTGCGGCCGTGCGCCAGCAGTTCACGCAGGGGAACATCGCGACCACGTCCAACCCTCTCGATGTTGCGATCAACGGCGCGGGCTTCTTTCGCCTTTCCACCAACGGCACGATTTCGTATTCGCGCAACGGCCAGTTCTCGCTCGATCGCAATGGCTTCCTTGTCGCCAGCAACGGCGCACGCCTGACCGGCTATCCGGCCGATCCGAACGGCCAGATCGTGGCGTCGACTCCGGTCGACCTGCAGGTTTCGCTGGCCAACATCGCGCCGCGCCCGACGTCGACCGCGAGTCTGGCGATGAACCTCGATTCGCGCGCGACGGCGCCGGTCTCCGCGTTCAGCCTGGCCAATCCCGCGAGCTACAACTCGTCGACCGCGATGACGGTCTATGACTCGCAGGGCAACTCGCACACCTTGGCCACGTACTACGTCAAGACCGCCAGCAACGCGTGGAGTGTCTACGGTGCCGCCGACGGCGCCGTGCTGAACGGCGGCGCCGCCATCGGCACACTGAATTTCAGCGCCGGCGGCACGCTGGCGGCCGACGTGACCATGACCGCTTCGATTCCGCTCGCCAACGGCGCCACGACGCCGCTCGCGATTCCGCTGACATTTCCCGCCAGTGGCATGTCGCAGTTCGGCGTCGACTTCGCGGTCAATCAGTTGCAGCAGAACGGATTCACCACTGGCTCGCTGGCAGGTTTTTCGATCAGCAACGACGGCACCATCCTCGGCCGCTACACCAACGGTCAGTCGCGCGCGCAGGGACAAATGGTGCTCGCGAACTTCGTCAACTCCCAGGGCCTGGTCGCTCTCGGCAACAACCAGTGGGCCGACAGTGCCGACTCCGGCCAGGCGCTGGTGGCCGCGCCCGGAGCGGGCACGCTCGGGGTGCTGCAGTCCGGCGCACTCGAGGAGGCCAACGTCGACCTGACGCAGGAACTGGTGAACATGATCACGGCGCAGCGCGTCTATCAGGCCAACGCGCAGACGATCCGCACGCAGGATCAGATCCAGCAGACGCTGGTCAACCTGCGCTGATGCACAACACGGGTAACTAGAACCAACCACCGACGCGCCCATGGACCGCCTCATCTACACGTCGATGACCGGTGCCAAGCATCTTCTGCACCGGCAGGAGACGCTCGCCAACAACCTCGCCAACGCGAACACCACCGGCTTTCGCGCCGAGACGGTCGCGTTGCGCGCGGTGCCGGCGCGTGGCGCCGAGGCCGGCACGCGGGTGCTCACGGTCGAGACCACGATCGGCAACGATTTCACGCCGGGCCCGATGCAGGCAACCGGGCGCGATCTGGACGTTGCAGTCCAGGGCGCAGGCTGGCTCGCGGTGCAGGCGAGCGACGGAAACGAGGCGTACACGCGCGCGGGCAACCTGCAGGTGAGCGCCGAAGGCGAGCTGCAGTTGCCGAACGGCCTGCCGGTGTTGGGCGACGGCGGTCCGATCACGGTGCCCGTCAACGCGCACATTTCGATCGGCGCCGACGGCACGATCTCGGCCAAACTCGCCGGGCAGTCGAACACCAACCAGGTCGGTCGCCTGAAGCTCGTCAACCCGCCGGTGGAAGAACTCACCAAGGGGCTCGATGGACTGTTCCGCACCAAGGATGGCGGCGAGGCGGAAACCGACGCCAACGTGCGCGTCGTGCCCGGACAGCTCGAGGGAAGCAACGTCAATGTCGTCGACGCGATGATCGGAATGATCGCCGCGGCGCGCCAGTTCGAACTGCAGTTGAAGCTGCTCGAGAACGCGCAGCAGAACGAGCAGAAAGCCAACGCCTTGATCAGCGTTCCGTGAACCAAGGCTCACGCAGGCGCGGCTGGCGCCGGCATCAATCCTCCAGCCGGGAGTAGAGACAATGATTCGCAGCCTCTGGATCAGCAAGACCGGCCTCGACGCGCAGCAGACGCAGCTCGACGTGGTCGCCAACAATCTCGCCAACGTCGGCACGACGGGCTTCAAGCGCTCGCGCGTCGCGTTCGAGGACCTGCTGTACCAGAACGTGCGCCAGGCGGGCTCGAACTCGTCGCAGCAGACACAGCTGCCGACCGGGCTGCAGATCGGCACGGGCGTGCGCCCGACCGCAACGCCGCGCATGTTCACGCAGGGCAATCTGCAGCAGACCGGCAACCAGCTCGACCTCGCGGTCAACGGCCAAGGATTCTTCCAGATCCAGCTGCCCGACGGCACAACTGCCTATACGCGCGACGGCACGTTCCACACCGACGCCAACGGCACCCTGGTGACCAGCAACGGCTTCGCGCTGTCCCCGGCGATCACCATTCCAGCCAACGCGCAGTCGGTCTCGATCGGCCAGGACGGCACCGTGACGATCACCGTGCCGGGCCAGGCCGCGCCGCAGAACCTCGGCCAGATCCAACTCGCCAGTTTCGTCAATCCCGGCGGCCTCGAGTCGAAGGGCCAGAACCTGTTCGTCGAGACCGCGGCGTCCGGCACGCCGAGCACCAACGGCCCAGGCACAAATGGCCTCGGCATGCTCAACCAGGGTTTCCTCGAGACCAGCAACGTCAACGTCGTCGAAGAACTGGTGGCGATGATCCAGACCCAACGCGCTTACGAGATCAACTCGAAGGCGATCCAGACGTCCGATCAGATGCTCGCGCGTTTGACGCAACTGTAGAAATGGGTCTTGCGCTCGTCACGGGTGTTGTGGCCTTGATCCGCATTGGTCCGGGTCGATCCGCGGCGGTGCTTTGGTCGTTGCTCCTTGTCGCCTGCGCGGCGCCGCGGCACGACATCGCGATGCAAGGTCCCACGACGGCGCGGCCGCCCGAGTTGCCTGCCAATGCGGTGCCGACCGGCGGCATCTTCCAGGCGGCGGCGTATCGGCCGCTGTTCGAGGATCGCAAGCCGCGTTACGTCGGCGACATCCTCACGGTGCAGATCAACGAGAAGCTCAACGCAAGCCAGACCGCGAATTCGAACACTGAAAAGAAGTCGGAGTTCGAGATCGGCCTGCCCGGCATCAGCGGAGTACTCGGCAAGGACATCAAGCCAATCGCCGCGAACGCCAATGCGAGCAACACGTTCGACGGCAAGGGCGCGACCACCTCATCGAACGTGTTTACCGGCACGATCACGGTGACCGTGATCGATGTGCTCGCCAACGGCAATCTGCACGTCGTCGGCGAAAAGCAGATCGGCATTCGGCGCAATTCCGAGGTCTTGAAGTTTTCCGGCGTGATCAACCCCGCCCAGATCCAGCCCGGCAACCTGATCAGCTCGACCCAGGTGGCCGATGCGCGCCTCGACTACCGTGGTGGCGGCTACATCGAGGAAGCGCAGATCAAAGGCTGGTTGTCGCGGTTCTTCGATTCGTTCCTGCCCTTTTAGGTTTCCTTTTTCTCAGCCGCAGACGTATGCAGATGTCGCGCATCAACATCCTTGAATTGCTTCGAACCGGGACCACCCCGCGGGGGGAATTGCGTGGTGAAGGACCGGCGGCCCAGGAAGCGCTTGATCTGCGTCGTCTGCGTACTCTGCGGCTGAGCTTCCTATTGCTGTGGCTGCTGTGTGCCGTGCTGGCCGCGGGCAGCGTGCGCGCGGAGCGCATCAAGGACCTGGCTTCGATCCAGGGCGTGCGGCCGAACCAGTTGATCGGCTATGGCCTCGTGGTCGGACTCGACGGCAGCGGCGACCAGACGACACAAACGCCGTTTACGACCCAGAGCCTGCAGGCGATGCTGACGCAACTCGGCATCACGCTGCCGCAGGGCACCAGCTTGCAGTTGCGCAATGTCGCCGCGGTGATGGTCACGTCCACGCTGCCGGCGTTCGCGCAACCGGGACAGCAGGTCGACGTCACCGTGTCATCGCTCGGCAACGCCAAGAGCTTGCGTGGCGGCACGCTGCTGATGACGCCGCTCAAAGGCGCGGACGGCCAGATCTACGCGGTCGCGCAAGGCAACGTCCTGGTCGGCGGCGCAGGCGCGTCGCAAGGCGGCAGCAAGGTCCAGATCAATCACCTGTCGGCGGGCCGCGTGCCGTCCGGCGCCACGGTCGAACGTGCGGTCGCAACGCCGTTCCTGCTCAGCGACCGCCTGCGGCTTGAACTGAATCAGACCGATTTTTCCGCCGCCGCGATGGTGGCGGACACGATCAACAAGAATCTCGGCAATGGCGCCAACGACATGGCGCTTGCAGTTGATGGCCGCGTGATCGAGGTCAAGGCACCACTGACGCCCAACGAGCGCGTGCGTTTCCTGGCGCAACTGGAAAACCTCGATGTGGCTCACGTATCGCCACCGGCGCGCGTGATCATCAACGCCCGCACCGGCTCGATCGTGATGAACCGCACCGTCACGCTCGAACCCGCTGCGGTGGCGCACGGCAATCTGTCAGTGACGATTTCGTCGCAACCGGTGATCTCGCAACCGGCACCGTTCTCGCAAGGCCAGACCGTGGTCGGCGAGAAGGCCGACATCCAGATCAAACAAGATGGCGGCGCGCTCATGAACATGAAGGGTGGTGCCGACCTGGCCGAAGTCGTGCGCGCACTGAATGCGCTCGGTGCCAATCCGGGTGACCTGCTCGCAATCCTGCAAGCGCTGAAAGCCGCGGGAGCACTGCGCGCGGAGCTGGAAGTCATTTGACTTCCATGAATCCTCTCGACAACAGCCGCTTGCTCGACAGCGCGACCCAAGGGCTCGCAGCGGACGCGCGTTCGCTCGATTCACTCAAGCGCACCGCAAGTCGTGACCCGCAGGCAGCGCTCAAAGGCGCGGCGCAGCAGTTCGAGGCGTTGTTCCTGCAGATGGTGCTGAAGAGCATGCGCGAAGCGATTCCGAAGTCGGGCCTGTTCGATTCGGATAGCGAGCAGACCTACACCGGCATGCTCGACCAGCAGCTCGCGAACCGCATTTCCAAAAGCGGCACCGGCCTCGCCGATGTGATCGCCAAACAGCTCGGCCGTTACGTCGTGACGGCGCCCGCGGCCGAGGGCAAAAAACCGGCGTCCGATCCGGTCGCGCCGCAACCGCGCGCCGCGATCGAGCGTTATGCCGCAATCGCCGCGAGCGCCGATTCGCACCTTGGCGACGCACAGCGCACCTTTGTTAGCCGCATGTGGGACCACGCGACGGCAGCGCAACAAGCCACCGGGATTCCCGCGCAGTTCGTGCTTGCTCAGGCGGCGCTCGAGTCGGGCTGGGGCGCGCGCGAGATCCGGGATTCCGCCGGTTTTCCAACGTACAACCTGTTCGGCATCAAGGCAGGCTCCGGTTGGACGGGCAGGACGGTCGATGCGGTGACGACTGAATACGACAACGGCGTGGGAAAAAAAGTGGTCGAGAAATTCCGCGCTTACAACAATTATTCGGAAGCATTTCGCGACTGGGCTCAACTGATTGCGGGCAACAAGCGTTATGCGGAAGTGGTCGAGTCCGGACAGGCAGGCACAA
>DASQAE010000054.1:0-4873 GCA_035635915.1 Burkholderiaceae bacterium
AGCCCGACGTGCTGGCGATCGGCATCGAACACAATGTGCTGCTGACCGCGACGCCGGCGTTGTGGCCTGCGCTGAAGGAACTGCATCGATACGTGTACGACGCGCTGAAGCAGCAGTACCCGCAATTGCCGGTGTGCTTCACGATCGAGGCGCTGCACCTGCTGGGGTTCGCCACCGGTTCGAATGCCACGACGCAGCGCACCGAAGTGCTGGACCTGCTACGTCATAGCGACCTGGTCGCCATCAGCGTGTATCCGCACATGAGCCTCGGCGTGCCGCGCCCGCTGCCCGCGACTTTCTTTGACTTCGCGGCCGACCTGGCGCGCAACGCGGGCAACAAGCCGATCGCAATCAGCGAGTCCGGCATGACTTCGCGCGACACCACCGTGTTCGGCATAACCCTGCGCGGCACTGAGGCTGAGCAGCGTGACTACATGGAGAAGCTGCTGGCCACGGCGCAACGCGACCGGTATTCGTTCGTCGTCAACTTCGCGAGCCACGACTTCGAACCGCCCGTCGCCCGGTTGCCGCCCGATGCGCAGGAACTCGCGAAGGTGTGGGTCTACACCGGGTTGAAGCACAGCGATGGTTCGGTGAAGCCGGTGCTGGAGACGTGGCGGAATGCGAAAGCTCGGCCGCTGCAGCCGTGATCGAGTTGGCCGGCTGCGTTGGTTCCGAAGAGATCGGAAATCGCGCGGGTGCGCGAGCGGGCTCCTCTCCTCCTAGGTCTGCGTGCGCAGTGGCGCGATGCTACCGACGAGAGGAGCTGGGAGGTACCCGCAAAAGGATTCCGAGCAACGCCGTCATGGCACCGCTCGTCGTCCTGCTGAGCGGTGGCCGCGCTGGCAGCGCGGCTGGCGTTCATGTCGTCGCGGCCGCGCGCAGCACCTGTAGGTTGACGGCGTTGGCCCAAAACTGTCGCGAAACGGTCTCGGCACGTGGATCTGCATCGTTTGCCGCACCCACGCCACCCGCGGCCCAGCGCGTCATAGCGCGGAGCTAGGTAGGCGGCTCCACCGCGTTCATCTACGATAAGGCGCATGTATCCCGCGCCGTTGGACCATGACGACGTGAGCCCGCTGCGCTCCGCAATGGATCTGGAGCGCCAGCTCATGCTGCTCAGGAATCGCATCCTGGAGGTGGAGCAGGCTAACCGCGCGCTGGAGCGCGAGGTGGTCCAGCGCCGCACAGCCGAAGACCTGGCGCGCTCGCAGACGCGCATGCTCATCCGCTCGCTCGGCATCCTGGCCGCCGAGTCGAATCTGGACAACTTTCTCGGCCACGTGCTCAAGGTCACCGTGCAGCAGCTGAACTGCGTGGGTGGCACGTTGTGGTTTCCGGATGCGGTGACCGGCGGCATCCGCCTGCACCTGGAATATCTCGACGGGCGCGTGATCAGCGCGAGCGAATCGCGCCATCCGGCGGTGATGCGGCCATTGCCCGTCGGTGGACGCGGCGTGTCGACGTTTCCGACCGACGGGCCGGAAACGTATCTCCTCTCGCACACCATTGCCGGAATGCCGGAAGAGAACCGCGCGTACATCCAGTCGCTCGGCGTGCGCGCCCTGCTCACCGTGCCGATGATGCTCGGGCGCGAAACGGTGGGATGGATCTGCGTGCGCAGCGTGAAGCAGGATTCGAGCGACCTCGACGACAAGATCCATCTCGCCGAGGCGCTCGCCAATCAGGCCACGCTGGCGGTGCAGATGGCGCGCCTCGGCGAGCGCGCGCGCGAAGCTGCCGTGCTAGGCGAACGCAACCGCATCGCGCGCGACATCCACGACACGCTGGCGCAGGGTTTCACCGGCGTCGTGCTGAACCTGGAGGCGGCCAACATGTCGCTGCGCCGGCAAAGCACGGAGCTTGCGCTCAAGCACATAGAAGACGCGCGCGAGCTTGCCAAGTCGTGCCTCGACGAAGCGCGCATCTCCGTGCGCGCGTTGCGTCCGCCGGCGCTGCTGCACTACGACCTGGTGCAGGAGCTGCGCATGCAGGTGGCGCGGCTTTCGAGCAGCGACATCGTCGCCGAGCTCGTCACGAAGGGCGAGCCGCCACTGATTCCGCTCGAAAGCCAGGGCGAGCTGCTGCGTATCGCACAGGAATGCATCACGAACGTCATCAAGCACGCGCAGGCGCGCAAGGTCGAGTTGAGCCTCACGTTCAGCGCCGACCGCGTGCATCTGTGCGTCGCCGACGACGGCGTGGGCTTCGATCCAGAGGCGCGTCACGAGGGCTACGGCATGCTCGGCATGCGGGAGCGCGCCGAACGCATCGGCGCGCGGCTGCTCGTCGCGAGCACGCAAGGACTCGGCTCGCGCATCGAAACGGTCCTGCCCGTCCGGACGAACCCGTGAACGCAGGCCGACGAGCCGGCGAAGCCGCAGCGCCGATCGGCGAGGCACGCGCGCTGCCCGCGGCCAAGCGCATCCGCGTGCTGATCGCCGACGACCACGCGGTGGTGCGGCGGGGCCTGGCGGCGATCCTGAACCTGGAAGAAGACGTGCGCGTGGTCGGCGAAGCGGGCGACGGCGAACAGGCGGTCGCACTGTGGCGCGAGCTGCGGCCCGACGTGACGCTCATGGATCTGCGCATGCCCGGCGTCGAAGGCGTGCAGGCGATCGACCGCATCCGCGACGAAGACCCGAACGCCGCGATCATCGTGCTGACGACCTTCGATCACGACGAAGACATCTATGTCGGACTGCGGGCCGGCGCCAAGGCGTACCTCTTGAAGGACGTGGAGCCGGAGGAGCTGTTCCGCTGCATCCGCGCCGTGCACGCCGGCGAGGCGTATCTGCAGCCCAAGGTGGCGGCGAAGCTTGCGCAGCGCGTGCAGGAAGAGGCGCTCACCGAACGTGAAGCGCAAATCCTCAAGCTTCTGGCCGAAGGCAGGAGCAATCGCGCGATCGGGCAGGTGCTCGCGATCTCCGAGAGCACGGTCAAGAGCCACTTGAAGACGCTCTTCGTGAAGCTCGACGCCACCAGCCGCGCCGAAGCGATCGCGCTTGCGGCGCGCCGCGGCCTGGTCAAGTTCTGATTCACCCGAAAGGGTGAAAACGGCTGCTCCAAAAGGGCTCGCTCCTCCGGGCGATGCAGCCGCATGCTGAGGGCGCCGACAATCGCGACCGACTGCTCCAGGGGTAACGCGATGCCCACCGAACCGCTTTCATTTCTCGAAGCCACGATCGACGGCGTGCACGCGCGCATGCGCGAGGGCGCTCTCACCTGCGAGCAACTCGTCGACTGGTATCTCGATCGCATCAAGCGCTACGACGGCCGCGGGCCGAGCCTGCACGCGATCGTCAACGTCAATCCGCAGGCGCTGGCTCAGGCGCGCGAGCTCGACCAGCACCTGAAGCGCACCACCAAGTTCAAAGGCCCGCTGCACGGCGTACCCGTGCTGGTAAAGGACCAGGCGGAAACGAGCTTTGCGCTGACGACGTTCGGCACGCGCGCGTATGCCGGATACCAGCCCAAGCGCGACGCGTTCATCGTGCGCAAGCTGATCGATGCCGGCGCGGTCATCCTCGCGAAGACCAGCATGTGCGATTTCGCGGCGGGCTGGTTCTCGTTCTCGTCGGTGACCGAGCGCACGCGCAACCCTTATGCGCCCGAGCGCGATGCGGGCGGTTCTAGCGCTGGCACCGGCGCCGGCCTCGCGGCCAATTTTGGTCTGGTGGGCATCGGCGAGGACACTGGCGGCTCGATCCGCATCCCCGCTTCGTTCAATAACGTGTTCGGTCTGCGTGTCACGACCGGACTGATCAGCCGCAACGGCTTTTCGCCGCTTGTGCACTTTCAGGACACGCCCGGACCGATGGCGCGCACCGTGCGCGACCTGGCAAAACTGCTCGACACGCTCGTCGGCTACGACGCGCAGGATCCGTTCACAGCCGCGGCCGTGCTCGCGCGCGACGCGGGCGCGTACGAGGCGGCGCTGGCGAACACCGGGCTCGACGGCATTCGCGTCGGCCTGCTGAAGCAGGGTTTCGACGGCCAGGACGAAACCTCACCCGACGTGAACGGCGTCGTGCGTGCACTCGTCAAGCGCCTGGGCGATGCGGGCGTGCAGTTCGTCGACGTGGACGTTCCCGACATGCAGGACTGGATCGTGCGCACGTCGCTCTATATCCAGCAGTCGAAGTTCGACCTGGACCGCTTCATGGCGAACCGCGAAGGCATCGCACGCCACACGTTCGAGGAGATCTATGCCAACAAGTGGTTCCACCCGTTGAACGATCTCTTCCACAACGTGCACGAGGGGCCGTCGGATCCTACGTCGGTGCCCGAGTACTACGCGCAGCGGCTGGCGCAGCAAGAGTTCCAGCGCGTGCTGCTCAACACCTTCGCCGCCAACCGCCTCGACTTCCTGATGTATCCGGACGTGAAGGTGCTGCCGCCGAAGTACAGCGATCTGGAAGCGCAGAAGTGGACGTGCCTCACGTTTCCCACCAACACCGTCATCGCCTCGCAATCGCATCTGCCTGCGCTCAGCATGCCGGCAGGTTTTGCCGGGCCATTGCCAGTCGGCGTCGAACTCGTAGGCCTTCCCTACGCGGAGGCTTCGCTGCTGCAGTTCGCGCATGCCTGTGAACAGCTGACCCAATTCCGCGTCGCTCCGTCCCTGGAAGCCAACCCCACCGCCAAGAGAACCGCGCCATGAGCACACAGACTGCAGTGCCTGCGATCGAGAACACCGGCACCACCGAGGAATATCACGACAGGCCGGTTCCGCTGCGAGCACGGCTCGGCTTCAAGGAGCCGGCGCTGGTGTGGTCCGGATTCGGCATCGCCTACATCTGCGCGGTGATCGGCGGGCTGATCCAGCAGGGCCTGGGTACGACCAACGCGATCCTCGCCATCCTGCTCGGAA
>DASQAE010000055.1:0-6385 GCA_035635915.1 Burkholderiaceae bacterium
AGTGCGCCCGCGGACGCGCCCGGCATGTACCTGCGCGAGCCAAGCGCCGGACAGATGATTCGTCAACGGCGCAGCGCGCTTGCGTTCGACGGCAAGACCTCTATTTCAGTCGAGTGTTTCTTCGCGATGCTCGCGCGTGTCATGCCGCGGATTGACCGTGAATTGTGCGAGCGTCCGATGCCTTGGGATGCCGTGCCGTGGGCACCGGCCGTACACCTTGCCTTGTTCGTTCACCGGATCGATGGTCTTGCTCCCGGTATCTACCTGCTCGCTCGCGATCCAGCGAAGGTGCCCGTGCTCAGAGCGGCGATACAGCGCCAATTCGAATGGACTGCACCGCCAGGCTGCCCGGAAGACTTGCCGCTGTTTCTTCTCGAGGAGGGAAATGCGCGGCAAATGGCGACCGACGTCAGTTGCCACCAGGAAATCGCAGCGGGCGGCGCATTTTCACTCGGGATGATCGCGGAATTCGAAGCCAAGCTGCGAGAGCACGGACCGTGGTTCTACCGGCGCCTGTTCTGGGAGACCGGAGTGATCGGGCAAGTGCTTTATCTGGAGGCGGAGGCGAACGGCGTGCGCGCGACGGGCATCGGCTGCTTCTTTGACGATCCAGTTCATCAGGTGATGGGGCTCAACGACGCGACGTTTCAGTCGCTCTATCACTTCACAACCGGGGGCCCGGTCGAAGATCCGCGCCTGACGACCTTGCCGCCGTATGGGCTTGATCATTGACCCGGACTGACCTCGCAGTACCCGAGGTGCGCTCGTCCTTTCAGGGCGGCCAGAGCGTGTTACCAGTTTGTTTGTTTACCATCCGCGTTGCTGGATTGATGTCTCGCATTCAGGCGGTGGTTTCCGCCGGCTCGCTTTTTATGCGGAGGGGGTCTCCAATGCGCGTCCTCACCTTCGTCCTCTGCGTTCTTGCGATAGGTTGTTCCTCCTCGTCTGAACAAGGCGAGCCGAATGTCATCGGAGATTGGGGTGGCACCCAGGCCAGCCTGACCATGACCCGCTCGGGCGGCGACCTCTCGTACCCCTGTGGCGCCGGAACAATCGACGCAACCTGGACGCTGAGCGCTGACGGACACCTTGCAGGCACGGGCCAGCACTTCTTCGGGGGAGGGCCGCTCCCCGTGCAGGGCCGCCAACCGCATCCTGCGCTCTACGCGGGCAACGTCGACGGAGACACACTCACCCTCAGTGTCACAGTGACCGATCTCGGGCAAACGCTCGGGCCGTTCCGTCTCCTGCGGGGCGGTCCAGCCGTCGCCGAGCAATGTGTATGAAGAGCAACCTCTCCGGAGTAGGCTTGATCGGGTACGCCAGCCCTCACCGGTGATCGCGATGCCATCCGAAATGCCGCGCGCACGCCCGAAGGCGCGCATCGGCGCGGTCATGTTGTCTTGCTTGCTGCTCGTGGCCTGCGCAGCGCCGCCGGTCCAGCGACCTGATTTTCTGCTGCAGGACGAGCTCTTCGCCGCTCCCGCGGAACCGATCCGTGTCGAAGACGTATTCGCGCTGAGCGATGAGATGCGGCGCTACGCACGCACCGAGATCGCTGGCCAGCTGCGCGCCAACGACCGCAATCGCGGACTGTTCGATGCGCTGTACCGCAAGGGACAACTGAAACTGGAATACGACTCCGCGGTGACGCGCAATGCCGCGCAGGCTTTCGCGGCGCGTGCCGGGAACTGTTTGTCGCTGGTGATCATGACGGCGGCATTCGCCAAGGAGCTGGGGCTGGAATTCCAGTACCAGGCCGCGATCAATGACGCTGCCTGGAGCCGCAGCGGCAGCCTCTACCTGCGCAACGGCCACATCAACCTGATGCTTGGCAGCGGCTTGAGGACCGTCGGCACCAGCAGGTTCGATCCGCCGCTCATGATCGATTTCCTGCCGCCCGAGGAGTTGCGCGGGCTGCGCACCCGCCCCATCGGCGAACACAGGGTGATCGCGATGTTCATGAACAACCGCGCCACCGAATCGCTGGTCGATGGCCGGCTTGACGATGCCTACTGGTGGGCGCGCGGGGCGATCGATAGCGACGCGGCGTTTCTGAAGACGTACAACACGCTCGGCGTCATCTACCATCGTCACAACGATCTGGCGCAGGCCGAGCGCGCGTTTCGCTACGTGGTGGCGCGCGAGCCGACGAACGCGGCGGCGCTGGCGAATCTGGCGCAGCTGGAGCGCCAGCAGGGCCACAATGCCGAGGCCGATGCGCTTGAGCGCGAGCTTGCACGCGTCGAGCGCAGCCCGCCGTTCCATTTCTTCAACCTCGGCCTGCAGGCGATGAAGAGCAGCGACTTCAAATCGGCGCGCGATCTGTTCGCCAAGGAAGTCGATCGCGACCCTTACTACCACGAGTTCCATTTCTGGCTCGCAGTGGCGAACCTCCGGCTCGGTGACAGCGCGCGTGCGCAAAGGCAGCTCGCGCTGGCGCTCGAGAACAGCACGACTCGCGGCGACCGCGATCTTTACGCGGCGAAACTCGCGTGGTTGCGGGCGCAGCGCTAGCCGTCGCCCGTCACTTCATGCGACGAACCATCGCGCCGCTCACGCGCCGCAGCAGCCACTTGGGCGTGGCGCGTGCCGCGAGGATCGCGGCCAGGTTCAACGCCCCGGGCACGCGGATTACCTCGCCATGCACACAAGCCTCGAAACCTTCATCGGCCACCGCCTCGGCGCTGCCGACTACGAAGCCCGGCAGCTTCGCCAACTTCTTGCTCGCCTGCTGGGCCGTGTCGAGCATGTTCGTCGCGGTGATGCCCGGGCACAGCGCGGTGATCGACACGCCGGTGCCTTTGAGCTCCTCCGACAGCGATTCTGTGAGCGACAGCACGTAGGCCTTGGTGGCGGCATAGGTCGCCAGCGACGGCACCGGCTGGAAGGCTGCGATCGACGCCACGTTGAGCACGCGTCCCTGGCCGCGCGCCACCATCGGGGGCACAAAGTGCGCAAGCATCGCCGTCAGGCCCGCGACGTTCAAGTCGATCAGCTGCTGATGCCGCCCGGCGGGCATGTCGACGAACGCGCCATGCTCGAGCACGCCGGCGTTGTTCACCAGGACGTCGATTGGTCGCCGGGCCCGCTTCATCGACGCGGCCAGCTTCTTCGCGGCGTCGGGCTGCGACAGGTCGGTCGCCGCCACCCACGTCTTGATGCCATGTGCGGCCGACAGTGTGGCGGCCAGGGTCTTCAGCTTGCCGGCGCTGCGCGCAACCAGTACGAGGTGGTAGCCGGCGTGGGCGAAGCGGCGGGCCAGCGCTTCGCCGATGCCCGATGACGCGCCGGTGATGAGCGCGGTCAGGCCGCTGCCATCTTTTTTGTGGACCATGGGGCTCTCCGTAGGCGTCCTTGAGCGGTCACGACCAGCACCTCGCCTGAATGTTCCTATGAGCGGTATCGCAGTAGCCCCCGCGGTTGACGCATAGGCATACACTGGCGACAATCATTCACGACACGCTAGGCCGCAGGGTCTCACCTTCTACGCTCTTACGGGCCCGCCAGCGCCTTCTACGCTGCCCTGGATGACCAACACAACCCGCCCCCGGTGCAAGCCTTGGGCGGGTTGTTCGTTATGTGGGCCATGGCGTGCCTACGTCTGGCGCTCTACCCGAACTGATACAAGCTCCCCGGGTTATCCACCAGCACGCGATTTCTCGCTGCCTCGTTCGGCACGACTTCGCTCAGAAGATCGAACAGCGCCGCGTCGTTGGGGATCAGGTTCTTGCTCTGTTCGGTCGGATGCGGCCAGTCGCTGCCCCACACCACACGTTCCGGGCTCTCCTTGGCATACGTGGTCGCGACCTGCACCGCATCGGCGTAAGTCGGAGCACCGAGCTTCGAGTCGAGGTAGAAGCCGGAGATCTTGACCCAGGCTTTGTCCCGTTGCACCAGTTCGCGAACCATCGCAAAGGTGTTCTGTTCGAGCGTTCCGGGTTGCAGCACACGACCCAGGTGATCGAACACCACCGGAACCGGCAGATCGCTCCAGGTCGCTTTCGCCTCCAGCAACGCGGCGGCCGGCGCATTCACCTGGACGTGCCAGCCCATCGGAGCAATACGTTGTGCCAGCGGACGCACCATGTCGAGCGTGGTGGTTCCGGGTGGTGCGAGGTTGAATCGAATGCCGCGCACACCGGCTTCGTGCAGCTGTTTCAGCTCCGCATCGGTGACGCTGGTGTTGACGACCGCGACACCGCGCGCGTTCTTCTGCCCGAACGCGGCAATCGACTCCACGAGCAAACGATTGTCGATGCCATACGTGGACGGCTGCACGATCACGTTGCGGCTGGTGCCGATGCGCACTTGCAGCGCGCGATAGTCGGCGACAAAAGCGTCTCCTGGTTTGAGCGTGGCATTCGGCGCCAGTGGAAAACGTGCGTCGTAGATGTGATGGTGGCAATCGGTTGCGTTCGCCGGCGCTTTCGAGCGTGGGCGTTCCGTTCCGGTGGACCACTTCAGCGGCTGCGGCTGGGCGCAGCCAGTGATCGACAGGCCGGCAGCGCCAACGGCCAGGACGCCGAGTGTCTGCAATGCCTCGCGACGGTTGGTATGCAGCATGTTCATGATCATTGGTCTCCTTGTTGTTGGGCCAACTGCGCAATGGCCGCTCTGCGCGCAGCGCGCGCGAGCGACGAAACCGTCAGCGCTCCGGCGCGGTGCCAGTCATCGTCGGTGCGCGCATGAAATCGAAATCAACGCCTTTGTCCGCTTGCGTCACGGTCTCGAGGAACAACTTTCGATAGCCTCGATCCGCGCGCGGCTGGGTGACTGGATTCTCGTGCGCGCGCCGTGCCAGCTCCTCGTCGGACACCAGCAGCGAAATCTCGCGCCCAGCGACACTGAGGCGAATACGATCCCCGCTGCGCACGTGCGCGAGCGGCCCGCCGATCGCCGCTTCCGGCGTGACGTGCAGCACGATCGTGCCGAATGCGGTGCCGCTCATGCGGCCGTCCGAGATGCGCACCATGTCCTTGACGCCGGCGCGCGCAAGCTTGCGCGGGATCGGTATGTAACCGGCCTCCGGCATGCCCGGCGCGCCCTTGGGCCCGATGTTCTTCAGCACCAGGATGTCGTGCGGCGTGACGTCGAGCTCATCGGAGTCGATGCGAGCGACCAGATCCTCGGCGTTCTCGAACACCACCGCACGACCTTCGTGCTCCATCAGCTTGGCGTCTGCGGCCGATTGTTTGATGATCGCTCCGCCCGGTGCCAGATTGCCACGCAGCACCGCGATGCCACCCTGCGGATAGATTGGATTGCGCAAACCGCGCACGACGTTCTGCTCGAAGCCTGCGCCGGCCCGCTCGATCTCCTCGCCGAGCGTGCGCCCTGTGACCGTGAGGGCTTCCAGACGCAACAACGGTTTCAGTTCACGCAGCAGCGTCGTCATGCCGCCGGCTCTATGGAAATCCTCCATGTAGTGCTGGCCCGACGGTTTGAGATCCAGCAGCACCGGCGTTTCCCGCCCCATGCGGTCGAGCGCTTGCAGATCGATTTCAAGCCCGACGCGACCTGCGATCGCGGTCAGGTGCACGATCCCGTTAGTGGAGCCGCCGATGGCCAGCAACACGCGCATTGCGTTTTCAAATGCGGCCGGCGTGAGAATCTTGTCGATCGTCAAGCCACGCTGCGCGATCTGAGTTGCCAGGGTCCCGGACTCTTCGGCGATGCGGATGCGATCAGCCGTGACTGCGGGCGCCGATGCGCCGCCGGGCACGGTCATGCCGAGCGCCTCGGCGATACATGCCATGGTGCTTGCCGTGCCCATCACCGAGCACGTGCCGACGCTCGCTACCAACTGGTTGTTGACGTCGGCGGTCTCCTCGGCGTCAATCTCGCCTGCGCGAAACCTGGCCCAATAACGACGGCAGTCGGTGCATGCGCCCACGCGTTCGCTCCGATGCGAGCCGGTCAACATCGAGCCCGTGACGAGTTGAATCGCCGGGATCCCTGCCGAAGCCGCTCCCATCAGTTGCGCGGGCACGGTCTTGTCGCAGCCGCCGATCAACACCACCGCATCCATCGGCTGCGCGCGAATCATTTCCTCGGTGTCGATCGACATGAGGTTGCGCAGGAACATGCTGGTAGGCGCGGTGAAACTCTCGTGGATCGAGATCGTCGGAAACGGCATCGGCAACCCGCCCGCGAGCAAGACCCCGCGCTTGACCGCTTCGACCAGCTGCGGCGCGTTGCCATGGCAGGGGTTGTAGGCGCTGGCGGTGTCGGTGATACCGATCACGGGTCGATCAAGCGCCGCATCGGTGTATCCAGCGCCTTTGATGAACGCCTTGCGCAGGAACAGCGAGAAGCCTTGATCACCGTAGCTGGTGAGGCCCTTGCGCATGCCCTCCGGCGTTGAGCCGTCGGACGCGGCGCG
>DASQAE010000056.1:0-2316 GCA_035635915.1 Burkholderiaceae bacterium
ATGGGCTGAGCGACAGCACAGACCGCCTGCTGCGTCGTGTAGTGCGCAGCCGGGGGTTAGCAGACACCACCGCCGTGATTGCCGTCGGCGGTTACGGCCGCGGCGCACTGTTCCCCTATTCGGACGTCGACATCCTGATCCTGCACGACGCCGACCTCGATTCCGCGCAGAGCGCGCAGATCGAGGCGCTGATCGGCCAACTGTGGGACCTTGGCCTGCACGTGGGTCACAGTGTGCGCACCGTGAGCGAGTGCCGCGACGAGGCGCGTCGTGACGTCACTGTGCTGACCTCGATGCTCGAGTCGCGGCTTGTCATCGGACCACGACGGCTCTACCGCGACTTCGATGCCGCCATCGTCGAGGTCCTCGATTCGCCGGCGTTCTTCCAGGCCAAGCTGCTGGAGCAGCAGCAACGACACACCAAGTTCCAGGACACACCGTACAGCCTCGAGCCGAACTGCAAGGAAAGCCCCGGCGGGCTACGCGACCTGCAAGTGCTGCTATGGGTGGCGCGTGCGGTCGGCTTCGGCGCCAGCTGGAAAGGCTTGGAAAAGCGCAATCTTCTGACGCGCGACGAGTGCCGGATGCTGATCGCGAAGGAACGGGTGATCGAGCAGATTCGCGCGCACTTGCACATCGTCGCGGGCCGGCGCGAGGACCGGTTGTTGTTCGACGTGCAAAGCGCAGTGGCGGACGCGCTCGGGATCAAGCCCACTGCGGCACGGCGCGCAAGCGAAGTGCTGATGCAGCGCTACTACCTCGCCGCGAAGGCGGTGACCCAGCTCAACACGATCCTGCTGCTGAATATCCAAGCGCGGCTTTTCCCGCGCGGTGACGAGCCGCACGTTGTGCTCGACGGCTCGTTCCTGGCGCGCCATGAGCTGCTCGACATCGACGATGACGACGCGTTGAAACGCGACCCCAACGGATACCTGCGGGCGTTCCTGCTGCTGCAGCAGCATCCCGAACTGAAGGGCATGGCACCGCGGCTGCTGCGCGCGCTCTGGCATGGCCGCTTCCGCATCGATCAGGCGTTTCGCCGCGATCCGCGCAATCGCGAGACGTTCGTCGCGATCCTGCAGCAGCCGCGTGGCATCGTGCATGGGCTGCGGCGCATGAACCAGTGGTCGGTGCTCGGCCGTTACCTGCCAGTTTTTCGGCGCATCGTTGGGCAGATGCAGCACGATCTGTTCCACGTTTACACGGTCGACCAGCACATCCTCATGGTGGTGCGCAATCTGCGCCGCTTCGCAATGGCGGAATACGCGCACGAATATCCACTGTGCAGCCAGTTGATCGCAGACTTCGACCGGCATTGGCTGCTCTACGTTGCGGCGCTGTTTCACGACATCGCCAAGGGACGCGGCGGCGACCACAGCCACCTTGGCAAACGCGACGCTCACGTGTTTTGCCGCCAGCACGGACTCAACGCCGAGGACACGGACCTCGTGACCTGGCTGGTCGAGCAGCATCTGACGATGTCCCAGGTGGCGCAGAAACAGGACATCGCGGATCCAGAAGTGATCCGGCGCTTCGCGCGCCTCGTACAGTCCGATCGACGTCTGGTCGCACTTTACCTTTTGACGGTAGCCGACATCCGCGGCACCAGCCCGAAGGTCTGGAATGCATGGAAGGGCAAGCTGCTCGAAGATCTTTTTTATCGCACGCACCGGCTGCTCGGCGGTGAAGAAGTCGGCGCCAATGCCGAACTGGAGCAACGCAAGCGCGAGGCATTGCGCGTGTTGCGGCTGTATGCGGTGTCGGAGCACGCTAACGAACCGCTGTGGGCTGAACTCGATGTCGTCTACTTCCTGCGCCATACGGCGCAGGACATCGCGTGGCACACGCGCTCGTTGCTCGCCCACGTGCATACTCAGAGTCCGATCGTGCGCACCCGCCTGGCACAGGGCGGCGAAGGGGCGGAAGTCCTCGTGTACCTCGCCGATCAAAAGGATCTTTTTGCGCGCGTCTGCGGCTACTTCAACAGCCGCACGCTCAGCATCCTCGATGCCAAGATCCACACCACGCGCCACGGTTACGCACTCGACAGTTTCGTGGTCACCGACAATGGCCGCGCACCGCACTACCGCGAACTGCTGGCGCGCATTGAACACGAACTCACGCGGTGGATTGCCGATGTGACCCCGTTGCCGACGCCCGCCAAAGGCCGGCTGTCACGCCACTCGCGCCATTTTCCAGTGTCGCCGTCGGTGGCGCTGCAGCCGGACGAACGCGGCCAGCACTACCTGCTTTCGATCACCGCGACCGACCGGGTCGGCTTGTTGTATGCGGTGGCGTGGGTGCTCGCCGAACACC
>DASQAE010000057.1:0-2411 GCA_035635915.1 Burkholderiaceae bacterium
GTGGTCGTGCGTTTCGCCGATGATGCCTCGGCGGCGGCGATCGCGGACGTGCTCTCTGGCCTGGGCGTGAAAATTATCGATGGCCCGCGTGGCGGCCGACTGTTCACGGTCCGGATCGGTCCCAAGACCATGAACGAAAGTGAGCGCGAGCGGCTGATCGCAGCTCTCAAGGCGCGCAGCGACCTCATCGTGTTTGTGACGCAGACGCCGTGAGGCAGCCTGTGCAAGCATTGAAGTATGTTTATTCCTGAGCAAGAACGTGGAGCGTGTCATGTTGTCATGGTTCCTATTCCTCCGACGATCGCTCGGCTTTGCCGCGATGCTCATTCTCGCTTGTCTGCTACCTGCGGGCAGCGGGCATGACAGCGCCGAAGCGTTGCCGCTGCGACCGGTCGCGGGCGTGGACGTAACGCCTGACCTTTCGCTCGTGAGACTGCGCGGCGGAAAGCGCGGGCGGGGATTACGAGAAAAGCGAGCCGGCGCACGGCACCATGGCGGACAGTCCGATAATCACGCGAACAACCATCAAAACCATCACAACCCGGATCAGGTGGGAAGCCCCGGTGACAGCCGGCCGACCAACACCAACGATGGAAAGCCCACCGGCGGGGGCAAGAACAACGATGGTGGAAAAAACAACGACGGCGGCAAGAACAACGACGGTGGGAAGAACAACAATGGGGGCAAGAACAACGACGGCAAGCCCGCATCACTGCCTGGCGGCCAAGGCAAGAATCCTCCGTCCGTGCACATCGTGTGCATCGCGGGACGCGTGCGCAACGGCCAATGCAGCTGCGAACCCCGGGAAGGCCGGCAGGACCTGGGCGGCAGCGTCTTTGCCTGCTCGAGTCCGCCGCAACGGCAGCCGCTCGCGCCGGTCGCACTCGCAGGAGCTGCGGGAAGGGCGCTTGCGCCACAACGCAATCTGCAAACGCCGCCGACCCCAACCCTACCGAACCAGACGCCTCAGCAGCCGGCAGTGACCAACGCGCCGCAGTTCGTGCCGGACGAGGTCGTCGTCCGCATGGCGCAGGCTACACCGGAAGCAGTCGACGTTGCGGTCGGCCAGACCCATGGCCTGCAGCTGCTCGAGCGCAGCACCGTCACGCTGCTCGGCGTTCGGCTGGTGCGCTATCGCGTCCTCAACAACCGGCCGCTGGATGTCGCGGTGGCCGCACTGCAAGGCGATCCGCGCGTGCTCGGTCCGCAGCTCAATTACTACTATCGCCACCTGCAGGGCGATGCAGACCCGAGCAACGGCCTGCAGTATGCGCTGGTCAAGCTCGATGTCGCACGCGCGCAGACGGTGGCACGCGGCGGCGGCACGCTGATCGCGGTCATCGATTCAGGCGTCGATCAGAGCCATCCTGACCTGCAAGGCTCCGTCGTGGAGGCGTTCTCCGCTGTATCCGCCAATGGCAGCGATCCGCACGGCACCGAGATCTCCGGGATCATTTCGGCGCACGGCATCGTGCGCGGCGTCGCGCCCGAAGCGAAGCTGCTCGACGTGCGGGTGTTTGCAGGCGAGCGCGGTCGGCAGTCAACGGCGACGACATTCAATCTGGTGCGCGGCATCGACTGGGCGCTGACGAAGCGCGCGCGTGTGCTCAACATGAGCTTCACTGGCCCGAGCGATTCTCTGCTCGAAGAGAGCATCAAGAAGGCTGCCGCCAAAGGGGCGATCACGGTCGCTGCCGCCGGCAACGGCGGCCCGCAGGCCGCGCCGGCCTATCCGGCCGCGTACGCAGGCGTCATCGCGGTGACCGCCGTCGATGTCGATGACCGGCTGTACTCGCTCGCCAATCGCGGCAACTATATCTCGGTTGCTGCGCCGGGCGTCGATGTGCTCGCCCCTTCTGGCAACCATGCGCATCAGATCGTCTCGGGCACGTCCTACGCGGCCGCGCATGTCAGCGCCGTCGTGGCGCTGATGATCGAGCGCTATCCGACAATCGACGTGGACGCGGCGCGTCTCGCGCTCACAGCGGCCGCTGTCGATCTCGGTCCGCCTGGTCCTGACGATCAGTTCGGTGCCGGACGCGTCAATGCATTCGCAGCACTGCGCGCGGTGGCAGAGCACTAACGACCTTTTTCAAGGTCATACGACGATCAGGCGCGCCTCGAGGGCGCGCCTTTTTTCTTGTCCGCATTTGCATCTGCGTTGGAATCTCTTTTCGAAAAACCGTCGCGCCGTTCACTGCGTCTACCTGAATACGATGACCGATTGTCGGCATCGACAGTCCAGGAGACACAAGGAGCTCGCCATGTTCAAACAATCTGCACTGCTTGCAATCGCTGCTTCCGCCACCGTCGGCGTCACCATGCTCGCGCCAACGGATGCCTCCGCCCGCAACGGTGGCGGCCCTCACTTCCACGCCGGTCGCATCGTTGCCGGCAATTTCCACGCACGC
>DASQAE010000058.1:0-1572 GCA_035635915.1 Burkholderiaceae bacterium
GAGATCCGGCAGATCGTTCTTGTTCAAGATCGCTAACGCGCCGATGTGCGCCCCGTGCGCGGCCAGCAGGGCGCGCCAGACAAAGTGCGGGTTAAAACCGGGCCGCGCCGCAAACACGATCGCGATCTGATCGATGTTCGCCGCCAGGGTCTTTTCCCGGGTTCCCTCGGCGCGCATCAGGACGCTTGCGCGCGGCAAGGCGGCCTCGATCACCGCCTGCCCGGAAGCACCCAGCGTCAATTGCACCTGATCACCGACGGTGATGTCGCCGCGTTTGCCGCGTCGGGTGGCCACGCGACCAACACCGCTCGTGTCCTCGACCACAAAGTGGCGCCCAAAGCCTGCCGTGACACGGGCGGTCGTGGCGTCGTCCGTCACGGCGCGCATGCGCGCATGCAGGATCGCATCGCTCAGCTGTGCGCGCCCGCGGCAAGCAGCCGTTGCACGCGCAACGCGGCCGGCGGATGCGAGTCGTAGAACGCCGAGTGCAGCGGATCCGGCGTCAACGTCGAGGCGTTCTCCTGGTACAGCTTCACCAGCGCGGTAACCAGGTCGCTCGCCTGGGCGTGGCGCGCTGCGAACGCATCGGCCTCGAACTCGTGCCGGCGCGAGAGGCGGCTTGCGATCGGCGCGAACGCGAACGTGAACACCGGGAACACGAGGAAAAACAGCACCAGCGCGAGGGCGTCGTTGCGCGCGTCCAACGCCGGCGTCACGCCCAGGCCTTGATAGAACCACGGCTGCGTAATCAGCCACCCGAGCAACGCCAGCACGACCAGGCTCGATGCGACCGAAAACGCCAATCGTTTGGCGATGTGCTTCAGCTTGAAATGCCCGAGCTCGTGCGCCAGCACGGCTTCGATCTCGGGCGGTTGCAGCCGGTCTACCAGCGTGTCGAAAAAAACGATGCGCTTGGCGCGTCCCAGGCCGGTGAAGTACGCATTGCCGTGACTGGACCGGCGCGAACCGTCCATCACGTACACGCCGCGGCTGGAAAAACCGGTGCGCTCCAGCAGAGCGTGAATGCGCGCGGCAAGCGCGCTGTCCTGCAATGGCGTGAACTTGTTGAATAGCGGTGCGATCAAGGTTGGGTAAAGGACCAGGACCAGCGCATTGAAGCCGATCCAGACCATCCATGCATACAACCACCAAAGTGAACCAGCCTGCTGCATCAGCCACAGGATCACGGCAAGGATCGGCAGTCCGAGCGCCACCGCAAGCAGCACGGATTTGACCAGGTCGGCGATAAAAAGCGCAGGCGTCATGCGATTGAAGCCGAAGGCTTGCTCAACGCGAAACTGCCTATACCACGCAAACGGCAGATCAACGAGGCTGACAATCGCTACCACGGCGGCAACGAGCAACAGCTGAAACGCGAAACCGCGTCCGACCCAATCAGCCAGCGTGTCGCTCAGCACCTGCAAGCCGCCGAGCAATGTCAGCGCGACCAGCAGCACCGCACCGACTGCCGTTTCGATCATGCCGAGGCGCTGGCGTGCAACGGTGTAAGCGGCTGCCTTGCGGTGCGCCTCGATGGTGACGCGCTCGGCGAACTGTTCCGGCACCTTGCCG
>DASQAE010000059.1:0-13831 GCA_035635915.1 Burkholderiaceae bacterium
GCTTGCGCAATACGCGGTGCGCGCCGGTACGCCGGTTTTGCCCGCCATCGACGAAACACCAACCAGGAGGCCGCGGGTCTTCTTCAGGTGCGGCAGCGCGAAACGGGTGAGGGCTACCGCCGACAGAAAGTTCACCCGCAACAGGCGCTCGTAGGTCGAAAAATCGGTCGTGTCCTCGAACCACGCGTGCATCGATACGCCCGCGTTGTTGACCAGGACATCGAGGCGACCGAACGTTTCGACTGCCCGATCGATCAGTGCCCGACATTGCGCTTCATCGGTAACATCGGTTGCGAGTGGCAGCGCTTGCGCGCCACGTGCACGGCACTGCGCAGCCACGGCCTCGAGGCGGTCGGCGGAGCGTGCAGCGAGTACGAGGCGTGGTTTTTCCGGGCTGATCTGGCGCGCCAGTTCGGCGCCGATGCCATCGGACGCTCCGGTGATCACCAAAACCTGATCGGTGAAGGCCATGCAGTGCTCCATCACGCGCGCGCGCCGCGAGCGGATAATCGAAACGACTCGCCCTGGTGTCAACGGCACAAGGCGATGAACGATAGCAACCCACGGGAAGGCCATCCGACCCGTCGTCCCGGCGAAGGCCGGGAGCCAATTTTTGCGGCGAGCAAATTTACCCCCGGCTTTGCGGCCGAGTGATGAGACGTTTGAACGAACCATGCGAGCAATGAGACGCGGCAACGGAGCGACGCCGGCAGTTCCGCTCCGTCCCGGCGAAACGCGCAACGACTGGCAGACGCTGGGCGTGTTGCTGCCCTATTTGTTGACGTACAAGGGGCGCGTGCTGTTCGCGATCACGTGCCTGGTTGGCGCCAAGGTTGCGATCGTCGCCGTGCCGGTGCTGCTCAAGCACATCGTCGACGCTTTCGTCACGCCGGCGGGAACAATCAACACCACGGCCTTGGTGGCGGTGCCGCTTGCCTTGATCGTCGCCTACGGCCTGTTGCGGGTGTCGACCTCGGTGTTCACCGAGCTGCGCGAGTTCTTTTTCGCCAAGGTAACCCAGGCTTCGGTGCACACGCTTGCGCTCAAGACGTTCCGCCACCTGCATTCGCTGTCGCTGCGCTTCCATCTCGAACGCCGCACCGGCAGCGTGACCCGCGAGATCGATCACGGCATCCGCGGCATCTCCTCGTTGATCAGCTTCACGCTGTATTCGATCCTGCCGACGCTGATCGAGCTGTCGCTGGTGCTGGGTTACCTGCTGCTGCACTACGAGATCTGGTTTGCGGTGATCGTGGCGGTCAGCGTCGCCGTGTACATCACGTTCACGTTCTCGGTTACCAACTGGCGCACCCAGTTCCGGCGCCAGATGAACGAGCTCGATTCGAAGGCGAGTGCGCGCGCGGTCGACAGCCTGCTCAACTTCGAGACCGTCAAGTACTTCAACAACGAGGAGTACGAGGCGCGCCGCTACGACGGCACGCTGGCGCAGCAGGAACGCGTGGCGATCAAGGCGCAGCAGTCGCTCAACCTGCTCAATACCGGCCAGCAGCTGATCGTCGCGATCGGTCTTACCTTGATGCTCTGGCGCGCGGCGGCCGGGGTCGCAAACGGCACCATGACGGTCGGTGACCTGGTGCTGGTCAACGGCTTCATGATCCAGATGTACGTGCCGCTCAATTTCCTCGGCGTCATCTATCGCGAGATCAAGCAGGCGCTCACGGACATGGATCGTATGTTCCGGCTGCTGGACGAACAGCGCGAGATCGCGGACAACCCGGACGCGCGTCCTCTGCACCTCGCAGGCGCCGAAATCCGCTTCGAGCGCGTGAGTTTCAGCTACGACGTGCGGCGCCAGGTGCTTTTCGACGTCGACTTCACCGTGCGCGCGGGCAGTACCACGGCCGTCGTCGGTGCGACCGGAGCGGGCAAGAGCACGCTGGCGCGGCTGCTGTTCCGGTTCTACGACGTGCAGGGCGGGCGCATTCTGGTCGACGGCCAGGACATCCGTACGCTGCGCCAGCAGTCGCTGCGCGCGGCGATCGGCATCGTTCCCCAGGACACGGTGCTGTTCAACGACACGATCGAATACAACATCGCGTACGGCCGTCCTGGCGCGCCGCGCGACGAAGTGTTCGCGGCCGCGCGCTCGGCGCACATCCACGATTTCATCGAACGTCTGCCGGACGGCTACCAGACGCTGGTCGGCGAACGCGGCCTGAAGCTCTCCGGCGGTGAGAAGCAGCGCGTCGCCATCGCCCGTACGCTGCTCAAGCGTCCAGCGATCCTGATCTTCGATGAGGCGACTTCGGCGCTCGACTCGAAAACGGAGCGCGTGATCCAGGAGGAACTGGAGGCGATCGCCGCCGACCGCACGACCCTGGTGATCGCGCACCGGCTCTCGACCATCGTCTACGCCGATCAGATCATCGTGCTCGACCACGGCCGCATCGTCGAACGCGGCACGCATGCCGAGTTACTGCTGCGCGGCGGCGTTTACGCGCGCCTCTGGGAGTTGCAGGCACGCGACGAGGACCGCGCCCAGCCCGATCTTGACCCGCAAGAAGTGGCAGCCTGAGCGCCGCTACGAAGGCGCTCGCTCCCCCTCGGGGGCAGAGCGCAGCGCGAAGGGGGTTTCATGAGCCGCTTTTCACGCTTTCACGGCGCCTCTTATCCCGGCTACGCTAGGGGATCCGCGATGCCGAAAGCAAGGGTGTCGGCGGGATCACCAGGAAAGACCGCGCGATGAAACGATGCCTTCTTGCAGCTTTGCTGCTGCTGTGGACCAGCATGGCGCTGGCGCAGGTGCAACCGACGCTGCAAAAGATCCGCAGCACGGGTTCCGTCACGGTCGGCGCACGCCAGGACGCGCTGCCCTTTTCCTACCTCGACGCGAGCAAGAAGCCGATCGGCTACGGCATCGAAATCTGCAACGAGATCGTCGCGCGCCTGAAAACCGAGATGAAGCTGCCCAGCCTGCGCGTCGACTACGTACCGGTCACGGGGGCAACGCGCTGGGAGGTGGTGCGCACGGGCAAGGCCGACCTCGAGTGCGGCCTTTCGGTCAACAACGTAGAGCGACGCAAGGACGCCGGATACGCATTGCCGTACTTCTTTGCCGGACTGCGCATCCTCACCAAGGCGAGTTCGGGGATCAAGGACTTCTCTGACCTGTCGGGCAAGAAGGTGGTGACCGCAAAGGGCGCGAATGCCGTGCCGATCTTGCGCAAGCGCATAGACGAGGGCCGGCTGCGCAATGCACAGCTCGTCGAGACGGCGAACTACGAGCAGTCGTTTGCGATGCTGGAAAAAGGCGAAGCCGACGCGCTGGTCACGATCGACAACCTGCTTTATGCCTACAGGGCCACCGCGGCCAAGCCTCAGGATTACATCGTCACGGGTGACTTCCTGGTGCTGGAAGCGGTGGCGATCGTCTTGCGCAAGGACGATGTCGAGTTCAAGAAGGCCGTGGACCGCACACTGGCGGGCATGATGATCGATGGTCTGGTCGGGCGGCTGTACACGAAATGGTTCCTTGCGCCGATCCCGCCCAACAACGTTGCGCTGGGCATTCCGATGAGCCCGCTGCTGCGCGATCAGCTGCGCTGGCCAAGCGATCGAACCGGCGACGATTACACGTCCAACTGACAGTAGGGCGCACGACCGGGGTGCACCCGGGCGCTGCATGGTGCGCGTACTCCTCATCGTCCCGGCGTAGGCCGGGACCCAAGTTCCTGCGACAAGAAAATTGGACTCCGGCCTGCGCCGGGGCGACACGAGCCTGCGGCTCGGTCTTTTGTCGCACTGCGGCGCACTGGTATGTTTGCTGCATGAATTTTTCCAGTGCAACATTGCCCCCGCCTGCCAATCCGCGCTGCTGCGAGTACGTTGCTGCCCGGGCCTGGCCCACTCGAGGAGGAGATACAGCTGATGGTCAACAAGACACTGAAGGCCCTGGTCGCGGGTTTCGTCGCAGCGCTTGGTTTGAGCGCGATGCCGGCTCACGCCGGCAAGACCCTGGACACGATCAAACAACGCGGACAGCTCATTTGCGGCGTAAACACGGGACTGGCGGGGTTCTCGCAAACGGACAACCAGGGCGGCTGGACGGGCCTGGACGTTGACGTCTGCAAGGCAATCGCAGCCGCGGTCCTGGGTGATGCGAGCAAGATCAAATGGGTTCCGCTGACGGCACAGCAGCGGTTCACCGCGTTGCAGTCGGGGGAAATCGACATCCTGTCGCGCAATACAACCTGGACCCTGACGCGCGACGCTTCGCTGGGGATGCACTTCACGGGCACAACCTACTACGACGGCCAGGGCTTCATGGTCCCGGTCAAGACGAAGATCACCAGCGCCAAGCAGTTGAAGGGCGCAACGGTTTGCGTGCAGTCCGGCACAACGACTGAAAAGAACCTGACCGACTACTCGCGCGCCAATAATCTCGGCCTGAAGCCGGTCGTATTCGAGAAGCAGGAAGCGGCGACCGGGGCTTATTTCTCGGGCCGTTGTGCCGCGTTCACGACGGATGCGTCGGGTCTTGCCTCGATCCGAAACAAGGAGGCCAAGGATCCTAAAGAACACATCATCCTGCCCGAGCTCATCTCCAAAGAGCCGCTCGGACCCAGCGTGCGTCGTGGCGACGACGAATGGTTTGCGATCGTCAAGTGGGTCGTGTTCGGGCTGATCGAAGCGGAGGAGTACGGCGTTACTCAAGCCAACGTCGAAAAGATGATGAATGAGAGCCAGGATCCGGTCGTGATGCGGATCACCGGCAAGTCGGAAGACACCGGCAAGCTGCTTGGGCTCGACAAGGACTGGATGGTCAAGGCGCTCAAGGCGGTCGGCAACTACGGCGAGATTTTCGAGCGCAACTGCGGGCCGAAGTCGTCGCTCGGCTTGCCGCGTGGATCCAACAATCTCTGGAGCAAAGGCGGGTTCATGTATGCACCTCCCGTCCGCTAGGCGGACGGGAGGTGCTGCTCGCTTCGCGAGCGCACTTGTCTAGCTTTCCCTCTCTCCCCGGCCCTCTCTCCCAAGGGAGAGAGGGTGGTGAGTGGAGGGGCCTCTTGCGAGGCCCTTATGCATAGAACAACGAGACCTTCGTAGTTTGGCAAGGAGGAGTTGATGTCCGCATCTACCGCGGGGCGGGCGCCGCCGAAGCGGCGCGACTGGTCCTGGCGCAGCCAGGCGTTTCGCGGGCTCGTGTTCCAGATCATCGTGCTCGCGTTGATCGCACTCGGCGCGTGGTTCCTGATCCACAACACACTCGTGAACATGCGGGCGCGTGGCATCCAGAGCGGATTCGATTTCCTCCTCGGGTCGGCGGGCTTCGACATCGGCGAGACCGTCATTCCGTACGACGCGCTGGACCCGTACTGGAAAGCCTTCCTCGTCGGCATCCTCAACACGCTGCGGGTTGCCATCCTCGGCATCGTGTTTGCGACGATCCTGGGCACGCTGCTGGGCGTAGGGCGTTTCTCGCGCAACGCCATCGTGCGCGGCCTGTGTTACGGCTACGTCGAGTTGTTCCGCAACGTGCCCGTGTTGTTGCAGTTGTTGATGTGGTACCTGTTGTTCACGGACATCCTGCCGCCGATCGCAGAGCCGATGTCCTTCGCGGGACTGTTTTACGTGAGCAAGGCCGGGTTCTCGTTTCCAACGCCGGTGTGGGAACTCGGCCAGGGCCTCGCTGCAGCCGGCGCCGGCATCGGGTTGATCGGAGCTTGGGGCTATCGAATCTGGGCCCAGCGGCGCTTCGAACTGACGGGGCAACCCGGCAGCCTGTTCGGAGTTCCGGTCATTCTCGTGCTGGGCGGCGGGTTGCTCGGTTGGGTGGTAGGCGGTGCACCGATGGCCTGGAGCATCCCTGAGCCGGGTGGTTTTGTGATGGAAGGCGGCGCGTCGGCGACGCCTGAGTTCCTCGCCGTGCTGCTCGGGTTGGTGTTCTACACGTCGGCGTTCATCGCGGAGGTAGTGCGCGCCGGCATCCAGTCGGTGGCGCATGGTCAGGTGGAAGCCGCCGGCAGCCTGGGCCTCTCGCGCGGCCAGTCGATGCGCATGGTGATCCTGCCGCAGGCGCTGCGCGTGATCATCCCGCCCATGACCAGCCAGTACCTCAACATCACCAAGAACTCCTCGCTCGCCGTTGCGATCGGTTATCCGGACGTAGTCTCCATCGCCAACACGTCGCTCAACCAGACGGGTCGGGCAGTCGAGTGCATCGCCATCATCATGCTCGTGTACCTCACCACGTCGTTGTCGACCGCGGCCTTCATGGGTTGGTACAACAGACGCTCGGCGATCAAGGAGCGGTGATGAGAGCAGATCGAGCTACTGCGCCCTCACCCCCGGCCTCTCTCCCGCAAGCGGGCGAGGGGAGATGTCTGCGCGCTGCGCGCGGAGAATCGGCATGAGCCTCGTCTTCCAGCCCATCGAACCGCGCACGGCACCCGTGCCGATGGAAGGATTCGTGCCGTGGGTTCGCCACAACCTGTTCGGCAATTGGAAGAGTACGGTCGCCACCCTGATCATTGCCGTGTTTGCGGTGCTCTACCTCCCGGAACTCACCAACTGGGCGCTCTTCAAGGCGGTGTTCCGGCCGAGTCTCGACGAATGCCAGGCGGCGCGCGGCACCGGCGCCTGCTGGGGTGTGGTGGCGGAGAAGTACCGCCTGATCATCCTTGGGCGCTATCCGTACGCCGAACAATGGCGACCCGTGATCGCCACGTTGCTGCTGGTTGGCCTGATCGCAGTGAGTTGCATCCGCCTGTTCTGGAAACCGTGGCTGGTCGCCCTTTGGGTGATCGCGATTGCGGCGTTCTTCCTGCTGATGGGCGGTGGCTGGTTCGGACTGACACGCGTTCCGACCGATCAGTGGGGCGGCCTGCCGCTCACCATCATGCTGGCGACGTTCGGCATCGTGCTCGCGTTTCCGCTCGCGGTCGTGGTCGCCTTGGGACGCCGCTCGCGCCTGACTGCCATCCGCTCGGTCTGCACGATCTATGTCGAACTGATTCGCGGCGTGCCGCTGATCTCGGTGCTGTTCATGGCGTCGTTCATGTTCCCGCTGTTCATGCCTCCGGGCACGACGCCCGACGTGCTGTTGCGGGTGCTGGTGGGCATCACGCTGTTTGCTGCGGCGTACCTCGCCGAAACCGTGCGCGGCGGTTTGCAGGCGATTCCGAAAGGGCAGGTCGAAGCCGCGCAATCGCTCGGGATGAGCTACTGGCAGACGCAGCGCAAGATCGTGCTGCCGCAGGCGCTCGCGATCGTGCTGCCGGGGATCATGAACAACTTCATCGCGATCTTCAAAGACACGTCGCTGGTGACGATCGTCAGCCTTTATGAACTGACGGGCGCGCTCGGGCTGGCGCTGAACTCGGACGCCGACTGGCGGCCGTACAAGATCGAGGGCTACCTGTTCATAGCGCTGATCTACTTCGCGTTCTGCTTCTCGATGTCGCGCTACAGCCTGTGGGTCGAAAAACGCCTGAACCGCAGCAAGTTGCGGTGAGTGGAAAGAACTCCTGACGAGCAAAGGTCATGAACAACCAACCGATCATCGTGTTTGACAAGGTCAACAAGTGGTATGGCAACAACTTCCACGTGTTGCGCGACATCGAGCTTTCGGTCGCGACCGGCGAAAAGATCGTGATCTGCGGACCGTCCGGTTCCGGCAAATCGACGCTGATCCGCTGCATCAACCGGCTCGAGGAGCATCAGGAAGGGCACCTAAAGGTCGACGGCGTGGAACTCACCGACGACGTCAAGGCGATCGAAAAGATCCGCCGCCAGGTCGGCATGGTGTTCCAGCAGTTCAACCTTTTTCCCCACCTGACGGTGCTGGATAACCTGACGCTTGCGCCGATGTGGGTCGGCAAGATGCCGCGCAAGGAGGCGGAGGAGCGTGCGATGACGCAGTTGAAGCGGGTGCGCATCGCCGAGCAGGCGAGCAAGTTTCCGCTCCAGCTCTCTGGGGGCCAGCAGCAGCGGGTGGCAATCGCGCGCGCGTTGTGCCTGACGCCCAAAATCATGCTGTTCGACGAGCCCACCTCCGCACTCGACCCGGAGATGATCAAGGAAGTGCTGGACGTGATGATCGAACTCGCCGGCCAGGGCATCACCATGCTTTGCGTGAGCCACGAAATGGGTTTTGCCAAGGCGGTGGCCGACCGCGTCATCTTCATGGACCAGGGCCAGATCGTCGAAGAGAACACGCCCCACGAGTTCTTCACCCATCCGAAGAGCGAACGCAGCAAGGATTTCCTATCGAAGATCCTTGGGCATTGATGCGTCGGCGCTATCTGGTCGCCTTCCTGCTCGCGGCGCCGGGCGCGGCCCACGAAGTACTTGCGCAGGCGATCCGCGGCAGCGGCGTCGCGAAATCCGAACAGCGCCACCTTGCGCCGTTCGATCGCATCGACGTCGCCGGTGCCTTCGACGTGACACTTGTCGACGGGCCAACTTACAGGATCACGGTCGAAGCCGACAACGATCTGCTCGATGCGATATCGAGCGACGTGATCGACAATGAATTGCGCATCAGCTCGTTGCGCTCATTCGTCAGCCGCACGACGATGAAGGTGACCGTCGAGAGCCCGCCGCTGCGCGGCCTCACTGTTTCAGGCAACGCCAAGGCGACCGCGAATGCACTGACGGGCCCGAACTTCGCGTTCGCCGGCAGCGGCTCGAGCACTGCAAAGCTGGGCGGATCGATCGACTCGCTCAAGATCTCGCTTGCCGGTGCCGGCCGTGTTGATGCGCTCGACCTCACGGCCGAAAGCGTCGAGGTCGAAGTGCTCGGCAGCGGTACGGCCGAGGTGCATGCGGTCAAGACGCTGAGCCTGATGGTGATCGGCTCCGGTACGTTGCGCTATCGCGGCAATCCAAAGGTGTCGCGTAACGCGATCGGCCGCGGGCGGGTGGAGCAAATAAAAAATTAGAAATCCAGGCCCCGCTACGCAGGTGCGGGTACGGCAACTTCGTCAGCGATAATCACTCCCATACGTTACGGGCCCGGTGATCGACGCGCTCACCGGGCCCGTTGCATATTCCAACGAGTAATTCGCGATGTCTGTTGCTGCCGTGCCGTCCCAGTCCGCTGCTTCGAGTTCGATCCTGCCTTATGCGGGCACGATCTTCCTCTCGGCGTTCCTGTTGTTCCTGGTCCAGCCGATCATCGCCAAACAGATCCTGCCGTGGTTCGGTGGCTCTGCCGCGGTGTGGACCACGTGCCTGGTTTTTTTTCAGTCCGTGTTGCTGGCCGGCTATGCGTACGCCGATCTGACCCACAAGCTCGGGCTGCGCAGGCAGACGCTGCTGCACATCGCGCTCTTGCTGCTGTCGCTGCTCACGTTGCCGATTCTCGCCAGCGACGCCTGGAAACCGCAAGGCGATGAGGCGCCGATCCTGCGCATCCTGCTATTGCTTGCAGTGACGATCGGCCTGCCGTACTTCCTGTTGTCGACTACGACGCCGCTCTTGCAAGCGTGGTACTGGCAGCGCTTCCGCAGCGTGGTGCCGTACCGGTTGTTCGCGCTTTCCAACTTCGCGTCACTGCTCGCGCTGCTGGGATTTCCCGTGCTGTTCGAGCCGCAGCTATCGCTGCCGCAGCTTGGGTGGGGCTGGTCCGTGCTCTACGGGGTGTTCGTGTTCGTGTGCGCAGCAACCGGCTGGATGTCAGCGAAGGCTGCCGGCAACGAGGACAACCCGCGCACCACCGCGTCAGCAACCGTCGAGGATGCGACTGCGCCTTCGCTGGCCACGCAGTTCCTGTGGCTCGCGCTGGCTGCAATGGGCTCGATCATGCTGCTCGCGGTCACCAACCACGTCACGCAGAACATCTCCAGCGTGCCGTTCCTCTGGGTGCTGCCGCTTTCGCTTTATCTCATCACCTTCATCCTCTGCTTCGATCATCCGCGCTGGTACGTGCGGCCGCTGGTGATTGCGCTCCTTGTGGTCGTGACGCCGCTGATGGCCGCAAAGATTTCGGCGTTTCAGGTCGACCTGAGCGGATTCATCGGCCTGCTGCCCGAAGCGCTCGGCGAGCCGCTCAAGCAGATGCCGTCGCTCGGCTTCATCCTGCTGGTGACGCTGTACATGGTCGGCCTGTTCGTGGCGTGCCTGTTCTGTCACGGCGAACTCGCGCGCATGAAACCCGATCCGCGCTACCTGACGCGCTTCTATCTGATGCTCTCGCTCGGCGGTGCGGTGGGCGCGGTGTTGGTGGCGATCGTCGCGCCGCTGACGCTGCGCGGTTATTTCGAACTGAACATCGTGCTGGTGCTGTTGGCGGCCTTGGTGCTCATCAGGTTGCCCGGGAAGTTCCGCATCATCGACGCAGCGGCCGTCGTGGCCACGGCCTGGTTCGCGGTCGAAGGCGGATACGAATACAACCACGAGGTGCGCATGATGGCGCGCGACTTCTACGGCGTCGTGCGCACGCGCGATCGCGAGGTCGAAGGCGTGAAGTACCGCGCGATGTATCACGGCGGCATCGTGCACGGCGGCCAACTGCAGGGCGCGCAGTACAAGAACACGCCGAGCGACTATTTCGGCCCGACCTCCGGCTACGGACGCCTGTTCGCCGCACTCAACGATTCAAGGCCCGAGCCGCGTAACGTGGGCGTGATCGGGCTCGGCGCCGGGGTCATCGCGGCATACGGACGTGCCGGCGACACCGTGACGTTCTACGAGATCAGCCAGAAGGTGGTCGACATCGAAAGCAGCGAATTCGGTTTTCTGCACGAAACACCGGCCAAGACCGAGGTGATCCTGGGCGATGGCCGCTTGAGCCTGGAGCGCGAAACGCCGCCGCGCGTCTACGACGTACTCGGCATCGATGCGTTTGCGGGCGACTCGATTCCGATGCATCTGGTCACGCGTGAAGCGATGGCGCTTTATCTCAAACACCTGAAGAACGACGGCGTGATCGTCTTTCAGGCCACCAATCGCTATATCGACCTGATGCCGGTCATCAAACGCCTGGCGCTGGAGTTCGGCATGGAGGCGGTGCTGGTGTCGGATCTGCCGGAGTCATCGATCGGAATGGCGTATTGGTATTCGTCGACCGATCAGGTGCTGGTCACGCGCAACAAGGCACTGCTGGAGCATCCAAAGCTGAAGGATGTGGCGGAGCCGATACCGGATCGCAAAGATCTGCCGACGTTCACGGATGCGCACCATAATCTGGTGCGGATATTGAAGTAGACGGCGCGGGGTACATCCCGCGCCGCCCGCGAGCTGTCGCTACTTGGTTATCTTGCGCGCCGCGGTGACCCCCAGCACCAGAAATACCAGAAAGAGGAGCAGCGCCACGGCGAACAACGCTTTGGCGATTGCCGCCGAACCGGCCGCAATCCCGGTCAAGCCGAACACGCCGGCGACGACCGCGATTATCGCGAAGATCAATGCCCATTTGAACATAGGAACCTCCTTCGGACGTCGAATGACTCCCGCCCGATGTGAGCATCTGGCGTGCCCGACTAGGTCATCGGCCGCGGTGCAGTAGGCGACGCAGGCCGCGGCGCCGATCCGAATTTCAGCGCTTGCGCGCGAGCGTCAATCCGTCGCCGACCGGAAGCATCGCAAGGTCGATGCGCTGGTCGCCGTGCAGTTTCGTGTTGAACGCCTGCAATGCCTTCGTGTCTGCGTCCTTGGCTTCGTGTGCTACGGCGCCGCCCCAGAGCACGTTGTCGACTGTGATCAACCCACCAGGACGTAGCAGCTTCAGACAGCGTTCGTAGTAGCCGTCGTAGCCGGTTTTGTCGGCGTCGATGAACGCGAAGTCATAGGCGCCGGCTTCGCCCGCGGCCAGCCTTGCGTCAAGCGTCTGCAGCGCCGGTGCGAGAACAAGCGTGATCTTGTCCGCCACGCCTGCGCGCTGCCAAAACTTGCGCGCGATCTGCGTGTATTCGTCGCTGATATCGCATGCGAGGATATGTCCGTCGTCGGGAAGGGCGAGTGCCACCGCAAGCGAGCTGTAGCCGGTGAACACGCCGATCTCGATCGTGCGGCGGGCGCCGATCAGCTTGACCAGAAGGGCCATGAACTGGCCCTGGTCGGGAGCGATCTGCATGCCGGCATGCTTCTGCGTGCGCGTTGCTTCGCGCAACTCGGCGAGAACCGGATGCTCGCGCACAGAGCGGGTGAGAAGGTAGTCGTAGAGCTTGCTGTCGAGGGAGATGGTCCGCGTGTTCATCGAAGGTCCGATCAAGTGTGCGTGCTTGCGCTAGCTTGCACGAATCCCGGAATTTTCACCCATCCCGCCGGCAGATCCTGGAATTGCTCGACGAGCAGATCGGCCCGAACAGCAACCGCTGAGGTGCTCAGCGTGCCCATGGTGGTGCGGCATCGGCACCAGGCCGGTATTTCATGCGCGCCTGTTCAGCCGCTCGCGCATCCACCGTCGACAGCGCCGCCGTCGCGATCGCGTACCGATCGACCTCGAAGAACCTGCGCAGATTCGCCCGCAGGTCGCTGCGTCCGAATCCGTCGGTCCCAAGCGTGATGTATCGATCGGCGATCCACGGCCGGATCAGGTCGGCCACCGCCGCGACGTAGTCGCTTGCCGCAACGATCGGTTTGCCGTTGCCGGGCAACTGCTGCTCGATCCACGCCGCGCCGTGCGCGGAGCCAAGCCTGCGCTCGCGTTCCAGCGCCATCGCCTCGCGCCGCAGTTCGGTGAAGCTCGTCACCGAATAGACATCGGCGCCGACGCCGAAATCCTGTTCGAGCAGTTCCGCCGCCGCGAGTGCCTCGCGCAGAATCGCACCGCTTCCGAGCAGTCGCACGCGCGCGGCGCCGCGAGTGCTAGCGCGTACGCAGTACATTCCGCGCAGGATTCCCTCACGAATTTGGCCCGGCATCGACGGCTGCGCATACGCCTCGTTCATCACCGTGACGTAATAAAACACGTCCTCCTGCGCGGCCAGCATGCGACGCGCGCCGTCCTCGACGATCAGGGCGAGTTCGTAGGCGAAACACGGGTCATACGCACGACAGTTGGGAATCGTGCTTGCAATCAGATGGCTGGTGCCGTCCTGATGTTGCAGTCCTTCGCCCGACAGCGTCGTGCGGCCCGCAGTAGCGCCGATCAGGAAACCGCGCGAGCGCGAATCGGCCGCTGCCCAGATCGCGTCGCCGACACGCTGGAAGCCGAACATCGAGTAGTAGATGTAGAAGGGCAACATCGCCAGGCCGTGGGCGCTGTAGCTCGTCGCGGCGGCAACCCAGCTCGCGATCGCGCCGGCCTCATTGATGCCTTCCTCGAGGATCTGGCCGTTGCTGGCCTCCTTGTAATAGCTCACCTGGTCGTGATCTTCGGGCTCGTAAAACTGCCCGAACGGTGAATAGATGCCGACCAACCGGAACCAGTCGGCCATGCCGAACGTGCGCGCCTCATCGGCGATGATCGGCACGATGCGCGGTCCCAATTCGGGCGTCTTGAGCAGCGCGCCGACCAGGCGCACGAAGGCCATCGTGGTCGACATCTCCTTGCCATTCGCGTCCAACGCAAACCGCGCGAACGACTCGAGCGGTGGAATGGCAATCGGGGCGCATGCGCTCGAGCGTGCAGGCAGATAACCGCCCAGCTTGGCGCGGCGCGCATGCAGGTACTTCATCTCGGGGCTATCGACAGGCGGGCGCACGAAGTCGCAGTTTTCGATCTGCGCCTCGGAAAACGGCAGCGCGAAGCGTTCGCAGAACTCGCGCAGCTGCTCGGTGTCGAGTTTTTTCTGCTGATGCGTCGTCATGCGACCCTGGCCGGCCAGGCCCATGCCGTAGCCCTTCTTGGTCTTGGCGAGGATGACCGTGGGCTGGCCGGAGTGGCGCGCGGCATGCCAGTACGCCGAGAAGATCTTCACGGGAT
>DASQAE010000060.1:0-2925 GCA_035635915.1 Burkholderiaceae bacterium
TCCGCCGCTTCGTCTACGACTACGTCACCGATGACGTGTTGCCCTGCCTTCAGCCCAGCCCCATCGATCTGGAGCGCTATCGCGACGTGGTGTTGGCGCGTTTTGCCAACGAGGCCTTGCGCGACACCAACCCGCGCGTCGCAATGGATGGTTTTTCGAAGATCCCCGGGTTCATCGCTCCGACGGTGCGCGAGCGTCTCGAAAATGGTGCCTCGATAAAGAGCGTCGCGATGTTGCCGGCATTTTTCCTGGCATTTCTCCAGCGCTGGCATCTTGACCAGTTGCCGACGGCCTACCAGGACCAGGCCATGGATCCCGCGATCGCGCACGCGATCTGCGAGTCCCCCGATCCCGTGCGCGCATTCTGCAGTGACACCATGCTTTGGGGCCGCACCGCGGCCGACGAACGCCTAGTATCCGCAGTGCGCACCGCGACCGGCCGCGTCGAAGAATTTCTGCGCACCGCGGCGCCGCCATGAGCTCATCGATGAACCAGCGCCTGCTCGATCGTCACGCCCTGTTGACCGGGGCGGGCGGCGGCATCGGCCTTGCGGTAACCGGCGCTTACCTGGCGCAGGGAGCACTGTGCACGGTCGTCGACATGCAGCGCGACGCGCCCGATGGGGTGCAGGCATTGATGGCCAAGAACATGGGGCGCGTGTCTTACGTGAGCGCCGATGTGTCGAACGCTGCGCAGATCGACACGATGGTTGCCGCAGCGCGCGATCGCTTCGGCGTGATCCAGATTCTGTTCAACAACGCGGCGGTGTTCGATCTCGCACCGCTGCTGTCCAGCGACGCAGCGATGTATGACCGCCTGTTCGCCGTCAACGTCAAAGGAATGTTCTTCGTCATGCAGAAGGTGCTGGCACAGATGGTCGATGCGGGCGAACAGTTGCGCGGGCGCGGTGCCGTCATCAACGTTGCGTCACAGGCCGGCCGCCGAGGAGAAGCGCTGGTCGCGCACTATTGCGCCACCAAGGCCGCGGTCATCAGCTACACGCAATCGGCGGCGCTCGCGATGGCGTCGCATGGCATTCGCGTCAACGCCATCGCGCCCGGCGTCATCGACACGCCGATGTGGGCGCAGGTCGACGCCTTGTTCGCGCGTTATGAAGCCCTTGCGCCCGGCGAGAAAAAAATCGCGGTCGGCAAGGCGGTTCCGCTCGGCCATATGGGTCGCCCGGAGGACATCGCCGGCGCGGCTGTATTCCTGGCCAGCGACGAGGCGGCTTACATCACGGCACAGACACTCAACGTCGATGGCGGTAATGTAATGAACTGATCGGTAGTCGCTGTTCCCTGGACGTATCCGCCATGCCTGCCCTGGCCCGTTCGCAAGCACGCAAGCCGCCGCGCCAGCGGCAGCCCGAGCTGGAACACGACTACGCGCGCCGCCCGGACCTGGGCTACGAACCTTCAGAGCGGGTGGGGTTGATCCGCTGCCTGGATCACGGTTTTCCCACGCCACTCGCGCGCTGGCACTACCACGAGGAATACGAGCTGCACCTGATCGTCGCGACATCGGGCAAGGCGTTCGTCGGCGACTGGATCGGGCAATTCCAGCCCGGTCACCTGGTGTTGACCGGCCCGCGGTTACCGCACAACTGGATCTCGCTCGACCTGCCGCAAGGTGGCGTCGCGCTGCGCGATCGCGTCATTCAATTCCGCCATGAGCCGCTCGCGCGCGCCGGCGAATGTATTCCCGAGCTGGCCGAGATCCTGCCGATGCTCGAACGGGCGCGCCACGGCATCGAATTCTTCGGGCTTTCTGATCAGGCCGCGAAACACTTCGATCGGGTGCGCGCCGCGCGCGGCGTGGAACGTTTCGCGGCGTTCATGGCGTTTCTGACCGAGCTCGCCCACTGCCGCAACTACCGGCTGCTGTCGAGCGTGCAGATTCAAAGCTCGGAAGACGACGCGACGCTCGATCAGATCAACGCGGTCGTCTACCAGGTCACCAAGAACGTGGCGCATTCGATGACCGTGTCCGACTGCGCCAAGCAGCTTGGGATGAGCGAGAGCCGGTTTTCCCGCCTCTTCCGCCGCGCGACCGGCAACACGTTTGTCGACTTCGTCAATCGTGTGCGCATCAATCGCGCCTGTCAGCTCCTCATGGAGTCCGACCGCTACATCACCCACATCTGCTACGAGGTGGGATTCAACAACGTCGCCAACTTCAACCGCCGCTTTCTCGAGATCAAGGGCATGACGCCACGCGACTTCAGGCGCCAGGGACTGAAGCGTTTCGGCGGCTGATCGGACCTTACCGAGGCAATTCGTTTCGGCGCGGCAAGTCGGCGCCCGCACGCGAGCACGTTATGGCGGCAGCCAGTGCGGCAAAAGAAACCGCATCCTGCACCTGCACCTGGTCCAGCGCGGCAAGAGCAGCGTCGTTCAAGAGGTCGCGCTCGTCCAGCCATGCCAGGAGGGCAGCCTGGAAGGAATCACCGGCTCCGACGGTGTCGACGACGGTTGCCGGCATGCTCGGCACTTCCACCCGGGTTTTGCGTGTCCATGCGACGGCGCCGCTGGCGCCGCGCGTGACGACAAGGAAACGCACACCTTGCGCAAGCCACGCGGTCGCGAGCGACGCGAGGCTGGCACCGGGATAAAGCAGCGAAAGGTCTTCTTCGCTCACCTTCAAGAGGTGGGTCCGCGGCAGCATCCACTGCACCGTCTCACTCCATCGCGCCAACGAGGGCTCGACGTTGAGCCGCACATTGGGGTCGTACGAGACGACACAACGGCGATACTGAGCTTCGACCAGCGCACGCAGCGCCGACGCAGTGGGTTCGACCACGGTGGCGTAGGAACCGAAGTGCAACGCCCGTGTGAGCGGCGCAAGTGCGGGCAGCGTTTCCGGCGTCAACTGGCGATCGGCGCCTTGGGTCCCGTAGAACACGTACTGCGGCACGCCGCGTG
>DASQAE010000061.1:0-2615 GCA_035635915.1 Burkholderiaceae bacterium
GGAGAACTTGGTTGGCATTGCCAGCCGAGGAGCGATACCTGGCGCAACGGGGGGGCCGCGATCGACAGCACGGTCACGAGCTTTGACATCGCCGACGAACTGCTGCGCAAACTTGCGCGCAAGGACTTGTTTCCGAATCTCAGGGCGATCGTGGTCGCGGGCCATTCTGCCGGCGGGCAGTTTGTCTCTCGCTATGAGATGACCAACCTGGTGCACGACAGCCTGCCGGTCAAACCGACCTACGTCGTCGCGAATCCGTCCTCGTACACCTACTTTGACAACTTTCGCCCCACACCGAGCGCGCTACCCACAAGCGTGGCGGCGGGTGCCCCTGGGTACAACGCGCCACTCGGGGCCAATGCGCCGGCGGCTTTCGTGGCGTTTGCCGATGCGCCCAATTGCACCAGTTACGACAACTGGCCGTACGGACTGAAGGAGCGCAACGGCTACAGCACCAGGCTCGACGACGAGCAGGTCAAGAAGCAACTCGGCGCGCGACCGACCACCTATGTGCTCGGAGAACTCGACATCCTTCCGCTCTACGGGTTCGATAGCAGCTGTCCCGCGATGGCGCAGGGTCCCACCCGGCTCGCGCGCGGGCTCGCATACGCGAGATATGTCGAGGAGCGGTTCGGCGCGAAGCACAAGACGCTGGTTGTGCCGGCTTGCGGGCACAACGCGCGTTGCATGTTCACTGCGGAACCCGTTTTGCCCCTGCTGTTTCCAAAGGAATGACGGCATAACGCGCGTCCAGCGCGATTGTCCCGTTGAGGCGAATGATGCAAGAAGAAACCGAACAGAAGATCCTCGAGGCGCTGCGCGACATTCGCGAAGGCCAACGCGAAGCGCTGCGCGTCATGGAGCAGCATCGGTCGCTGGTCGAGGAACACCTCAAAACATCGCGCCGGACGGTCGAAGAATCGGTCGGGTTGCAGCGAGTAGCTTTGAAGCGCCAACGCGCGCTGACGTTCGTGGCCCTGCCGGGCATCCTGGCCTGCATCGTCGCCATCGTGTATCTGGTGGCGCGCTACTTCTGATCGAATCACTGGCCTTCTACGCAGTGCTCAAGGGAGACAAACCAATGGATGAGTCACGCAGAGGATTTCTCAAATCGGCAGCGGTCGCCGGCGCCGCAACGGCAACGGCTGTGCCGCAAGCGGGTTGCGCACAGATGCCGGTCTCCGCCGGGCCGCGGCCAGCAACACCGACGATGGCACGTGGTCTCACGCTGCTGAACATGCGCCAGGGTGATGTCGCGACGCTCGGCGTCAAGACGGACAAGGGCATTCTCGATACCGCGCGCGCGGCCGCTTCTTTCAAGACGACTGCGCCCGCAACGACCGATGACGTCGTGCAGTACGGCGACCAGGGCCTCGGCGCACTGGTCGCGCGCGCGCTGAGCTCAGGTGCAACTGACCTTTTTGTCGACGAGGCGCGGGTCACGTACGCGCCGGCGATCATGCGCCCGGAAAAGATCGTGTGCGTGGGGCTGAACTACGCGCGTCATGCGCGCGAGACCAACAACCCGATCCCGAAGCTGCCGATCCTGTTCAACAAGTTCAACAACACGCTTAACACGCACAAAGGCACGGTCAACGTCTCGGGTGTTCCAGCAGAGCAGTTCGACTATGAGGCCGAACTCGTCATAGTGATCGGGCGCCGTGCGTCCAACGTAAGCGAAGCCGATGCACTGTCCTACGTGGTGGGTTACGCCACCGGCAACGATTTCACGGCGCGCGATCTGCAGTCGCGCAGCAGCCAGTGGATGATCGGCAAGACCAACAACGGTTTCGCGCCGATCGGCCCATACCTGGTGGCGTCCGATCTGGTCGGCGATCCCAATGCGCTCAAGATCGAATGCCTGGTCAACGGCAGCGTGCGCCAATCGTCCAACACGAACGACATGGTGTTCAACTGCGCGCAGATCGTCAGTTACACCTCGAAGCTGTTCACGCTCGAGCCCGGCGACATCATCTTCACCGGTACGCCGGAGGGCGTCATCGCCGGTTACCCGAAGGACAAGCAGGTGTGGCTCAAGGCCGGCGACAAACTGGTCACGCGGATCGAGAAGCTCGGCAACCTGGAGTTCGCGCTGGCCTGAGCGGCGGCGGGCAGCGGGCGAATCATCCGAACAGTCGGCTGTTCCGCGACCGGATACGCCCGCTGCGATAAACCATCGGCTTGAATTGCGCACGCGCTTGCGCGACGCCGCCGCTGTACGCGTCCTCGGGACTGGCCACGGCATTGCAGTCAGCGAGCGGCGCTGGCGGCGGTGCCGTCACCACCACCCGCGGCAACACCACCACGGGCAAGCCGTAAGATGACTCGAGCTCGGCCAGCTTGGCAACGCCGCCCAGCACGCTGAATGTTGCCGTCACTGCCAGGAGCGCTGCAGTAAAACGAACACCGGTGCGATTCATTTCGGTCTCCGGTCCTCAAGTGCGGCATCGATGCGATGGGCCGCTGTGTCATCCAAGACGGAGCGATTGCGCAGAACTGGACAATCAACAGCGAAGAATCGTCCCGCGCAGGTCGGCCGCACCAGGCAGAGGCGGTCAACATGGATTCCGGATTGAGGAAGTCTTTCACTTTGAGGTCTCCGAAAATGGCGCACT
>DASQAE010000062.1:0-2721 GCA_035635915.1 Burkholderiaceae bacterium
GTCGTTCGAAGGCCTGCGGATGGACAAGCCGGCGCAGTCGATCACCAGAGAGCGCGCACTCGAACCCGAGCTGGCCGGCATGAAACCACTTCGCCGCTGAGAGCACACCATTGCAACTGAAATCACGCCACCAGACAACGAAACGTCACCGCAATCGCCGGGCGCGACGATGCCTCACGCCAAACGAGAGACGCACGACACAGCGGGAGACGGCGATGAAATACATCTCATACAGATCTCTTTTCCACGCGCTCAAGGAGCGCCGCTGCTGGGGCTTTTGCGCTGCGCTGACGACCGATCGGCCGGTTCCCGTCGGACCCAATCTGCGGTTGCTCTGATTCAGGCGACCCTGACGCGATACGACCCGCTGCAATTTCATCAGGACTTCATTCGAACTTCACGCGTCGCACCGAGAGTGCGACGCTCGTGACCGAAGGAGGTGCGGATGAGATTTCCCCTGTTGGGCAAAGCGATTGCGCTTGGCGCCGTGACGCTGAGCCTCGTGTGGGCGCTCGCGTCGGTAAGCGGGATCGTCGCAGAACGCCAAGGCCGCTTGCGCGAGGCACAACGCAACGTGGCCGACAGTCTCGCGACGTCGCAGTCGCTGCTCGGGCCGGTGCTGCAACGAACTTGCAGCGAGAAGTGGGACACGCAACAAGGCGAAGGCAAGGATCGCAAGACCGTCACCGAGCAGCGCGAGTTCACCCTGCTGGCCGTACCGCGCAAGCTGACCGCCGAGGCCTCGGCGCAGACCGAGCCGCGTTATCGCGGCATCTTCCGCATCAACGGCTTTGTGCTGAAGGCGACGCTCACTGCGGAGTGGCCGGATCTGAACGCGCTGCAACCGAAGCGCCAGCATGACGGCTCACGCCTGAGTTGCAATTCCCCGGTCCTGTGGGTCGTGGTGAGCGACACGCGCGGCATTCGCAGCGCTCACGTCACCCTGCAGGATCGCGAGCGCGACGTGTTGCCCGCCAGCTGATCTTCCAGCCTGGGCCATGGTTTCCAGGCCACCCTGCCCGAGGCCACCGCGTCCGATGCCGGACCGGTGCGCGCAAACATCACGCTCGAGCTGGCTGGCACGGAGTCTTTCGCGTTCGCACCGGTCGGCGAGACGACACAACTCAGACTGACGTCGGACTGGCCGCATCCGTCGTTCAACGGGCGCTTCCTGCCCGCTGACCGCGAAGTCACAACGACCGGATTCGAAGCAAGCTGGCGCGTGAGCGCGTTGGCAAGCCGTGCGCCGCAGGATCTTCTCGAAGGACACGCACTGTGCCGTCCTGATGTACCGGTCACTTCAGCGCCGGCAACGCCAGCGCAACGATGCATCGAAACCTTTGGCGTCAGCTTCATGGATCCCGTGAGTCCATACGTGTTGAGCGACCGCGCCACCAAGTACGGCCTGCTGTTTGTCGCTCTCACTTTCGTCGCGGTCGCGCTGGTCGAGGTGATGCGCCGGCTGCGCGTGCATCCGGTCCAATACCTGCTGGTCGGGTGCGCGCTCACGCTCTTCTTTCTGCTGTTGGTGAGCCTGAGCGAGCACGTGCCGTTTTCGTGGGCATACCTGGTCGCAAGCGGCGCCTGCACGGCCCTGCTGACGTTCTACGGCGCTTACGTGCTGCGCGGTGTGCGCGCCGGCTTGTTCTTCGGCGCCGGCGTGGGCCTTCTGTATGGTGCGCTCTATGTGTTGCTGTTGCGCGAACAGACGGCACTGGTGCTCGGCACCGTGCTTCTTTTCGTGGTGCTGGCCACGGTGATGGTGGTCACGCGCAAGCTTGACTGGTATGGGTTGCTCGCGCAGATGCGCTCCGAGGCTTACGATCCCGCCAACTTCTCGCGCGCCAAGCAGAACAACACGCCGCCTTGACGCTCGCGATCGGAGCGCGAGAGGCATCCAGGGAGGAAGCTGATGCCAAAGATCGTGCGTTACCTGATCGTTCTTGGCGCGCCGGTGCTGGTTGGCGTCGTCAATGTGTTTCATCCCGTGCATATGCAAATGACGGGCGCCTACCAGGCACTCGCGCCGCATATGCCATGGTGGCTGGTGCTGCACCTGATCAATCTCGTGGGTTTTTCGCTGCTGGGCCTTGCCGCCTTCCTGTTGGTGAACGAACAGGCAGGCCTTGCAGCGACTCTCAGCCGGGTTTGTATCGCCGTCTACGTGCCGTTCTATATCGGCCTCGATACCCTGGCTGGCATCGGTACGGGCATGTTGATCCAGCATGGACAGACTCTTTTCGGGGATCAACTGCGTCCGGTCGAAAAAGCGATTGATGTCCTGTGGGCGGGGCGGATCACGTATGCGTTCGGCGCAATCGGCTCCATTGCCTGGAGCCTCGCGATGTTCTGTGCCGCGGTCGCGTTTACGGACCGCAGCCGAAAGATCGCCGTGGCAGTGTTGAGTTTGTTCGCGTTTCTTGCCATCGGCTGGGGCTTCTCCACCTCCACCTTTGGCACATTCCCGTGGTGGATTGCGGTCGTAACGATCGCCGCACTCGGACTTGCGCTAGGTCGCCCGCGAGGACCAAGCGCGCTGCTGATCGTAAGTGGTGTGCTCTTCGGCACGCTGCACGTCCCGCCCTTCGGGCCGCTCGGCATGCTCTGTTTCCTTGCGGCGGCGCTATGGCTCGAGTTCGGTGCCCAGATGCATCGATCCACGGCGCACCCAGCCGTGGCCTGATGAACCTGAGTCAGAGTAACGCCACCTCATCCAAGCCC
>DASQAE010000063.1:0-4847 GCA_035635915.1 Burkholderiaceae bacterium
CGATGCGTGCGGGTTTGCGGCGCCGGATCATCGGCATTACGAGCGGATGCAATACGTTGAAAAAGCCGTCGAGGTTGGTACGCAGTACCGTGTCCCAGTCGGCCGGCAGCAGCCCCGGGAAGACGTTGTCGCGCGTCACCCCGGCATTACAAACAACCCCGTACGGCGCGCCGTGATCGCGCACCAGCTGTTCGAGCTCGCTTTTGGCGGAGGCACGATCGGCGACATCGAAACACACGCTCGATACACCGCGCCCCAGCGCGGAGATCTGTGCGGTCGTCTCTTCGATCGCGGCGGCGGAGTCGCGGTGATGCAGGACGATGTCGTAACCGTCGCGCGCGAGCCGCAGCGCGATCGCCCGCCCGATGCCGCGGCTGGATCCGGTGACGAGAACCGAGTCGGCCATCTAGCTGCTCCTCATTGCTGCACCATCGCCGCAGCCGCTATCTTCTCGCGCAACACCGGCGGCGTCTGGAACAACATCTCGCCGGTATCGACGCGTACCGCGACCTGCACCGTATGCGCGCGCGTGAGGCGGCGTCCGCTGGCGGCATCGCTGATGTCGTACACGATCTTCAGGCGATACTCGTACTCCGAGATGCTGGCGCGCACGCGCAGTTTCTGACGCAACCGGGCGGCCTGCAGATAACGCAGCTTCATCTCGACCACCGGCCAGACAAAACCGGACGCACGCATGGCGTCGTGGCTGTAGCCGATCCGGTTCATCAGTTCGTCGCGCGCCACTTCGAGGTACTTGACGTAATTGCCGTGCCACACGATATCGACCGGATCGAGATCGTGGAACGGCACGACGATTTCTGCACTCGCTGCGAGCATCAGGCGCCATCCGCGGCCGGTGCCGCCCAAAACGGGTAGAAATTGAACCACGCGTACGGCGCTGCGCGGCAGGTCACCTCGAGGCGCTGCGCGTAGACGGTCATCACACGCGCCAGCACGCGAGCGCGCTGGGTTCGCGGCATCTCGATCCGTTCGAACAGCAGTTCACTCTGCAGCGTGTAGCGCCCGTCCGACTTCAGACACGAGAGCCAGTACACGGGGCACCCCAAAGCGGCCGCAAGCACCCAAGGCCCGATCGGCAACGGTGCCGGGCGGCCGAGAAACGGCACATCGAGTGTGTGGCCCGGCTGGCCCCCTACCGGCACCCGGTCGGCTGCGATCACGATGAACTCGCCGGTCGCCACGCAGTGCGCCAGTTCAGTCGCCGCCGCTGCGTCGATGTCCGTCACCTGCATGAGGTTGGTCGCGCTGTCCGGGTTCAGCTTCGTGAGCAGGCGGTTGAAGCGTTGTGCGTGACGCGTGTGCACGAGGATCTTCAGGCGGACCTTGGGCAGGCGTTGCGCAAGCGCGCGCAGCACTTCCAGGTTGCCGCAGTGCGCGACCACCAGTACGCCGCCCTCGCCCGCCTCTACCGCGGCATCGAAGCGTGGATCGACTTTCATCTGGATCGCGTCGAGATCGAGCGCGCCGGTCCACGCAAGCGCTTTGTCGAGCAATGCATCGGCAAACCGTTCGATGTGGCGGGTGACGTGCCACCAGCGAGTGGCCAGCGAAGCATCGGCCGCGAGGAGGCCGACCCGTTCGAGATACTCGAGTGAGGCGCGCCGCGCAACTCCGCGCGTCAGCGCGAAATAAAGCGCGACCGGCCACAGCAAGGCCCGATAGAGCCATCGGCCCCCGCACCGGTACACGCCGTACAGGAACCACAGGCCCGCCGAAAGACCGGCCTCGCGCAGCGACGCCCAATGCGGCTGCCGTGCCGCCTGGTCAGCAGCGTTCTGCATCACTGCGTGCGGCAAACGGCGCCGCCACTCGGCGCGCGAGCAGGAGCGGCAAGCGCAGCACGAAGCCGGCAGCAAGCCGCAGATGCAGACCTGCCATGCGCAGGTTGTCGTGCAGCAGATCGAAGTGCGAGACACCGTCGACCGGATAAGTGACCGGGGTCTTCAGATTGACGACGGAAACGCCGGACCAGTGCAGGCGCACGATGATGTCGGTGTCGAATTGCATGCGCGGTCCGACTGGCGCCGCGTCGTCGAGCGCCACCGCACGCGCAAGCGGGTAGACGCGAAAACCGCACATCGAGTCGCGGACCTCGAACGATAACGTGTACAGCCAGACCAGCGCGTTCGTGATGTAGCGGCCGTAAAAACGCGCTTTCGGCACCGAAGCGTCGTATTGCGGCACACCGTTGATGATCGCAGCCGGATGCGCACGCGCTTGTGCGACGAAGCGTGGAATGTCGGTTACGTCGTGCTGGCAATCAGCGTCGATCTGCACCGCATGCGTGAACCCGGCGCGCTGCGCCGCGCGAAAGCCGGCAAGTACAGCCACGCCCTTGCCGCGGTTCTGCGGCAATCGTTCGACGCGCAACCAACCCGACTCGGAAGCGACCAGTTTGTCGATCGCTGCCGCACACGCGGGGCCGCTGCCGTCATCGACGAACCAACAAGTGAGACCGCTTGGACGCAAGCGTTCGACCAGCGTCGCCAACGCATGCTCGTGGTCAAAAACCGGAACGACCACGCACGGCCTGAAGGGCGTTTTGGATTCCACCATCACGGATAACGCCGGCTCGCCCGGCCGAGGTCACTTCTCGAGAGCGAACAGCGCCGCCAACGCATCCTCGATCGTGCGTACGCTGCGGAAGTTGCGCACGTCGACCCTGCAGCCGAACGCCTGGTTGAACTGCAGCACGATGTCGGCAGCGTCGATCGAATCGAGATCAAGATCGGCCGCCAGGTTGGCGCCTGGGACGATGCGCGCGCGCGCAACGCCAAAGTAACTGTGCAGGAATTCGGTCAGCCACTGCTCGGCTTCATCGCGTGTCAGTGGGTCGCGCCGCATTGCCGTCTGCCTTCCGCTCGGCTGTCGCAAACACCCGTCACGCAGCCGAACGAACCGGATCGGCCGGTCGCTGCAAGGCGACAAAACGCGCCAGGCTGCGCACGCTGGCGAAATGCTTGCGGTTGTCTTCGGAATCTGCCGTCAGACGCACACCGTAGCGCTTGTTCAACGCCACGCCGATCTCGAGCGCATCGATCGAATCCAGCCCGAGACCCTCCACGAACAACGGCGCCTCGGGGTCGATATCAGCGGCGCGGACATCTTCCAGGCCCGTGCACGCGACGATCAACTCGGCGATTTCCCGTTCAAGCGGCTCCACTTGCAGCCATCTCCGTGTCGTAGAACTGTTGCAGCCGATCGTTCAATTCGCGCGCGGCAAGTGCCAGTGAATCATGCGCCGCCACGATCTCGCCCACTTCGAACGGCGGTCTGATTTCAACCTCGAATCGCGGCATTTCGAGTGGCATTTCGTGCCAGGCCGCACCTTTGTACAGCAGCGGATTCGACACGCGGATTGTAACCATGACCACGCGGCATCCCGTCCGTACGGCAATGTTTGCCGCGCCGCGTTGCAGGCGCACGGGCTGCCCGGGCGGCGTTCGTGTGCTCTCTGGAAAAACCAGCACCCGTCCGCCGCGTGCGAACGTACGTGCGGCCTGGGCAACAAGTACAGGCCCGTCTGCATTCACGATATAGCCGGCCGCAGTCACCGCCGGGCCGGTCACCGGGTTTTCCGCTAGTGCCCGCTTGGCGACGACAACCGCATCCTTGACCAGTCCCAACAGCAGCACCGCGTCGATCAGGGTCGGATGGTTGGCGACGACCAGCAACCGATCGCCGCTCAGAAACTCCAGCCCGCGCACTTCGCAACGGAATAGCCGCAGCACCAGCATCGTGCGCCAGAACAAGCGCATGCCGCCGCGGATGATCGAGCGGCTAACCGCCTGCCGACGCTCCGCGCCAGGCGTGAGCAGCCGCGCGAGCGGAATGAGCAGGCTGCCGACCACCATTGCACCGACACCAAAAACGACGAAGGAAAACCCGGCGGCGAGCTGGCGCCAGTGGCGATTCAGCCTGGCCGGCAGGCCGGGGAGTGTCATTTCAATGTCCATCGGCGAGCAACGCGACCGGCAGGCGGGGCCGGTAACTCCAGGTCAGCGTAAGCGTGCGGGCAGGCATCTGTGTTTCGAGATCAACAAGCGCGGCCATTGGGGATGTGCTTGCGCACACTGCAAGCGCGAGGCCCGACCAGGTCGCGACCCAGACGCCGGCGCCGCCTGGCCCGGCTTTGATCTCGGCCTCGCGCTGGGCCCAGACGAGGTAGGCGTGCTCGCGCGACTCTGCTTCGATGCCGCAAGCGAGCTTGACGATCGATTCGATCTGCCGGCCTGGGTGCATAAGCTCGATGTCGACACCTGCGCCGCCCGCGCCCATGTCGAGCAAGGCTGCGACCCACTGCTTCGAGTGCGCCAGGCTCGGCCGCCAGCCGAGCGGCGCAACCAGTTCCGGGCGTCCGTCAGACTGTGAACGGACGTTGACTTCATGTACGGCGACGCCCGCGCACGCGGCGGCCAAATGCCGCAGGAGCACGTGGCCGGCGAGCAGTTGTGCACGCCGCTCGGCACGCGCGATGCGCAGCAATCGCGCCTGCTCGCTCGCCGATAGCCAGCCTTCATGCTGCTCGATCCAATCGGGCCGCGCTGCAGGCGCAACGTCGGCCAGCCACAACAAGGGCGAGGTCTGGGCCGCCGTTTTTGTCGTGGACTTCGAGCCCGCGTTGGAAACGGGCGTGTTCATCTGCGGCACGCGCTCACGCCACGGCAAGCATGACGCTCGCCCGACCGTGAACCAGTGATCGTTCGACCTCGAGTACGTCGAACTCGTACGCAACCTGCTGCGCCGATCCCAGCAGCCGGCGCGCCCGTATCGTGAGTGCGCCGGCGATCGTGTCGAGGCGCGCTACGCGCCACACGAGCTCGTGC
>DASQAE010000064.1:0-1853 GCA_035635915.1 Burkholderiaceae bacterium
CGGCATCGTCTATTCCACCATCGCCACGCGCCAGCACGTTTTGCTCGACGTGATCGCAGGTTCGATCCTCGGGGCCATCGTTGCGGTGCTGCACCTGGCTGCACTGCGCTGGTACGAACAGCGTGCAACACAAACGCTGGCACGCCGCGCGGTCGAACGCGTGCGCGGCGCGTGAGGTCCGCTCGCCTCAGAACGCGCCGCCGGGCCGGATTACCTTCGTTACCCCCGGCACCAACAGATCGCCCAGCGCAAACGATCCTTCTGTCGCTTTCTGGTGGCATGAATCGCAGTTGGCCAGACTGCGCACCTTTGCGGTCGCGTTGGTCTTGAGCACTTCGCGCACCACGATGTGCATCTTGAGGATGTGCGGCACCTGGGTGATGCGCATCGGCGTTTTTTCCGGATCGAGGCGTTCGAGCAGCACGGCCGCTCCGCGATCCGGCACCTTGTCGGCGGCGTTGGCGTTCAGGTACTCGCGCAGGCGCACGTTGACCTCGGCGTTCAGCTCGATGCTCTCGCCGAAGTGATCGTTCAGGCGCTCGAGCACGCGGCTCCACGAGCGCGCCGGCAGCAGTCCCGGCAGATAGGCGAAGTGGCAGGCGCCACATTCCTTGCGATAGGTCGCGTCGCTGACCGGCTGGAAACCACCCAGCCCGTCGAACCGGGAGCGATCGAACCGGTCGTCGGCCGCGTGAGCTGGAGTCTGCGCGAGCAAAAAAAGGCTGGCGGCGAACGCCGCCAGCCAACTCGTGGAGAAACTTCTTCCCGCGCGGACGGGACCGAAAAACTGACCCTTCTTGAATTCGCGTCTCATTTGCGAAATGCCTCGTCGGAAACCTTGAAGCGGCGCTCGAAGAAGTCGCCCAACCCGGCGCGGTAGTGGCGCACCGGGCACTCCGCGAGCGTCTTCGGCCGCGGCGTGCCGTTCCAGCGCGGATCGAGCACTGCGGCGTGCAGGCCTTCGATGTACGGCACCTTGCTGATGCGATCGGGCGTAGCGCCGCCATCTATGGAGGCCATGATGGCGATCGATTCAGCGTTGTTTGCGCCGTCGGCGGCGTTTTTGGCGAGATAGTCGCTGATCGCCCGCTCGGTAGGCGCGTCGAGCTGGGCGCTGTCGCCGAAGTGAGCGTCGAGCGAATCCATTACGCCTCGCCACGAGCGTGCCGGCAAGAGCTGCGGCGGGAAAACCATGTGGCAGGTGCCGCACTCCTTCAGATACATCGTGTCGTTCACGGCGGGAAACGTGCGCGGTGCGGCAAGCACTGCACTACACAGCGCGCCGGCGAACGCGGCCGCTGCGAGGCGCGCCAGCACCCTGCCGTTGAGTTCCCCCTTGTACTTCATCCATTCCCCTGTCGGCCTAGCGGCCCTTGATCATCATCAGCACGTCGCCCTTCTCCTGCGGCGTGCATTCGCGTCCGAGCGTCCATTTGCAGTTTCGTGTCAGCCACTTTTCGATATCGCGCACGTCGGTCAGTCGTTTCGGGTTCACCGACGGCGCCAGCGGCTCAATGGCCTTGCCGGTGGTCGCGTGTTTGCCGGTGCGCTTCAGGTCGGTCGTATGGCAGAGGCTGCACTTGCGCGGTTCGCCGCCTTTTGCTTCGACGAATGCACGATCGAAGAACTGTTCGCCGGCTTCGGCCGAAAAGTTGGCCGCTCCCTGCTCGACGTAGCGCCTGAGCAGATCGTCGACTGCAGCGGCGCGTGCACCCGGCACGCTCAAGGCACCGCCGAACGCAGAAAGCAGCGCAAACAGAGCGGTGCGCCTTCGAATCATTTGTTCGTCTCGACCGTTGTCACCGGCGTGCGGACGTGTATCGCTCCCGGCAGGAAGATGCCGGCCGCTGCAT
>DASQAE010000065.1:0-1854 GCA_035635915.1 Burkholderiaceae bacterium
GCGGGTATGGTCCAGGATTCCGTGGTCGCTGCATCAATGGAGCAATCGCAAGCGCTGTGGCGGATTCGGGAGGGAATACCCGAAGCGCACGCCAAGGCAGGCGGCAACGTAAAACACGACATTGCCTTGCCGGTGTCCGCAATTCCCGCCTTCGTCGAGGAAACCAATGCGCAGCTCTCTGCCCGCTTTCCCTGGATCGAACCGGCGGTTTTTGGCCATCTAGGCGATGGCAACCTGCACTACAACATGGGAACCAGCGCGGGCACACCGATCGCGGTCGCGTTCGAGCATGAGCACGAGATCAACCGGATCGTGCATGCGGCCGTTGCGGCGCGCGGCGGTTCGATCAGTGCCGAGCATGGGATCGGCCAGCTCAAACGGGCGGTCCTGCCCGAATACAAGTCAGCGCTTGAACTGAAACTGATGCGTCAAATCAAAGAGACATTGGATCCGCACGGCCTGATGAATCCCGGCAAGTTGCTGTAGCCGGCTCAAGTGTCCGACATACGGTCGATCAGGTCGCGCGAATAGACCATGGGCATGTTGCCGCGGGCGTTCGGTTGGTTAGACTCCGAAGCGTCCTTCCGGAGGCGATGATGTTGCGCGTTCGTTTTGCCGCCATTTTGGGTCTGGCTCTGTTTGCGTGCGCGGTAGCAGCGCAGCCCGTGTTTCGCTGTGAGGGCAAAGATGGCAAGGTGACCTACAGCGATGCACCCTGCCCTTCCGACAGTCGTGCCACGCGCAAGCTCGAGGAAGGACCACCGGTTTCGACCGCCACCACCAAGGTCGCGCCGCGCAACGCGCGTGACAGCGGTCAGATCGCACAAAGCCGCACCGGTCGCGCCGATTCAACTCAGGAGAATCGACAGCTCGACGACCAGATTGACGCATCGCGGCGTGAATGTGCCGAGCTGTCGCGGCGGGTCTATTACGCGAAGCAGGATCTCGAAGCCGCGAGCCCTAATCAGAGGTCGACCGCGGAACTCGCGCTGCGGCGCGCGCAGGACCAGTTCGCCTTGCACTGCCCCAGCAAATGACTGCGCGCGCCGGCGTGCTGGCCGCGTTGGTCGCGGCGGCTTGGCTTTGCCCCCCCGCGGCCATGGCGCAGTCGGTCGAGCGCTGCGAATCGGCGGAAGGCAAGGTCACCTACTCCAACAGCACCTGTCCGGCCGGCACGCAACCGGTGCGCAAGATCGAACCGGATCCCGGTCCAACTGCCACCGACCAGAAGGCGGCGCGCGAACGTGCGCAGCAACACTCGCGTGAGCTGGACAAACTCGAACGTCAACGCCAAAAGGACGAAGACAAGGTCGCGCGCGACCGCGCCGCGGCGGAAGCAAAACAGAGCAAACGCGACGCCGAGTGCCGCAAGCTCGATGCGCGCGTCCGTGTCGCGCGAGAAGAGTTCGAAGGCGCGACGCTGCAGCGGCGCCAGCAGGCCGATCACAAGCTGCGCTTGGCCGAGGATCAGGCAGCGGCTTGCAGAAAGTCTTGAGGCTGCACCGGAGCAACGCAAGAGCCGCTCAAACGGCGGTTGCGAACACCGCGTTGGCGACGCGCAGTGTCGCGGCGCCATGTTGTGCAAGGAATTGCGGATCGCTCAGATGCCGGCGCCAGAGACGGGCATTCGGCTGACCGTGATAAAGCCCGAGCAAGTGGCCCGTCACCGCGCGTGCTGAAGTACCGCTCGCTGCCATTCGCTCCAAATATCGCCCCATCTTCACCGCCACGTCTGCCCTCGAGAGGGCGGGTGCGATCTCGTCAAAAATGCGGGCGTCGACGCCGGCAAGCAGATAGGGATCGTGGTACGCGGCACGGCCGAGCATGACGCCGCCGACATGCGCAAGTTCTGCT
>DASQAE010000066.1:0-6409 GCA_035635915.1 Burkholderiaceae bacterium
GACATGCCGCGCGTGAGCTTGTCGTCGATCTTGATGATGAGGTCGCCGGACTTGATGCCGGCACGCGCCGCGGGTGTGTCGTCGATCGGGGCGATGACGCGGATCGCGCCGTCTTCGGCACCAACCTCGATGCCGAGGCCGCCGAATTCGCCTTGCGTGCCTGCCTGCAGATCCTTGAACGCGTCGGCGTCGAGGAAAGAGGAGTGTGGGTCGAGGCCGGTCAGCATGCCGCTGATCGCCTCGTTGATGAGCTTCTTGTCGTCTACGGGTTCGACGTAGTTGGCCTTGATGGCGCCAAAGACGTCGGTGAACTGGCGAATCTCTTCGAGGGGAATCGGACTGCGCGTGTCGCGGAATGCATAGGCCGAGATGCCGAGACTGACCGCGAGCCCTGCGATGGCGCCGACGCCGATCAGGCTGATACTACGCATGCGTCCGCTCATTAATCCTCCTTGAGAGCGCAACTCGAGATGGGCCCAAACTGCCGCAGGCTAGCGCGCTTGTGCCCACTTGAGCGGGTCGATTGGATGACCCTCAAACCGTAATTCAAAGTATAGGCCGGATTCGGCGTTTCCCCCGGTACTTCCCACTGCGGCGATCACCTCGTCAGCTTCGACCCGATCGCCAACGCTGCGCAGCAGCGATTCGTTGTTGCCATAGATACTTAGCAAACCATCACCGTGGTCGACGATCAAAAGATTGCCGAAACCGCGCAGCCAATCGGCAAAAACGACCCGACCAGCGGCGACGGCGCGGACGTCGGTTCCTTGGGGAGCACGGATCAAAACTCCTTTCCAGGTGGGCGCGTTGACACCCGCCTCGGTCTTGCGCGTGGTTCCGAAACGCGCGATCACGTCGCCCTTGACCGGTAGCTGCATCTTCTGGCGCAAGGCCGCTGCGCGGGAGCTCGCCGGCGGCTCGATTTCGCCGGTCGCCGCGGCGCCGGATCGTGATCCCGCCGCGGGTGGCGGTGCGGCGGCGGCACGCCGGGCTTGCTCAGCACGCCTCGCCTGTTCGGCAAGCAGGCGCGTCAACTGCTCAACCACCGCTCCGAGGCGTTGTTCGTCACGTTCCAGCCCGGCGATACTCTCGCGCTGGCCCGCTATCTGACGCGAAAGGCGGGTCAACATCTGCTTGCGGGCGTTTTGCTGTTGCAAGAGCTGCAACCGCTCCTGTCGTTCCTCCTGCGCGATTCCCGCAAGCTCCGCCTGCTTCACCAGTGATTCGGCCTCAAGTTGACGCAACTCCTCGCGTCGGTCGCGCAGTTCGGTGATGGACATTGCGCGCGCCAGGGCCGCGTGATCCAGGTAGCGCTGGTCACGCGCCAATGCAGCGGGAGAGTCTCCCGCCAGCCACCGCTGCCACGACTTTGCCTGACTCAGCCGAAGCCGCGCGATCAGCAGCCGGCCTAGCTGTTGTTGCTGCTCGGACTGGCGCGCGCCGACACCACGTTCGCGCTCCTGCAGGTTGGAAATCTGGCGCTCGACCTGGCGTCGCGCTTCACCTAGCTCGCGCAGCCGCCGGTTCGCAGCCGATATGGCCTGTTCGGACTCGGCAAGCGCATCGGCGGCTTCAGAGTGAGAGGCTTCCACATCGGCCAGCTGCTTTTTCAGCCGCGCCAGGCGTTGCTGCAATTGCCGTTGCTCGGACTGCAATTGCTGGCGCCGTTTCGGCGTCGCGTCCGCGTTAGTCGATTCGTTCGACCTCGCCCCTTTGTCGGCCTTCTTGGTCTCGGCTCTGGCGTCGCCGGGCGGGGTGCCGCCGATGAATGAAGCCGCGGCGAACAGGGCAGCAAAAAGGAACAGGTCCCGCATGAGACGCCGCAAGGCCAGATCCCGCGGACTTATGTCCTGACCTTTCCTTGCGCCGCCACAGCGGCAGTGGCGCGGGCGATTTCCTCTGGATCTCCGAGATAGTAGTTGCGGATCGGCTTCAAGCCATCATCGAGCTCATACACCAGCGGGCGCGCGGTCGGAACGTTGAGTTCGACAATGGCCTCCTCGGAGACGTTGTCGAGGAACTTGATCAGCGCGCGCAGCGAGTTGCCGTGGGCCGAGACCAGAACTCGCCGCCCGCGCGAGAGTGCAGGGGCGATCGAATCGTTCCAGAAGGGCACGACCCGTGCGACCGTGTCCTTGAGGCATTCGGTTGCCGGGATCTCCTCCGGCTTGAGGTGCTTGTAGCGCGGGTCGGCTCCCGGCCAACGCGGATCACCCGGTGGAAGCGGATCCGGCGCGATCGCATACGCGCGACGCCAGATCCGCACCTGCGCCTCACCGAACTTGGCTGCGGTTTCCGCCTTGTTCAATCCCTGCAGCACGCCGTAGTGCCTTTCGTTGAGCCGCCAACTGTGCACGACCGGCAGGTACATCAGGTCCATCGTGTCGAGCACGATCCAAAGAGTGCGGATAGCGCGTTTCAAGACCGACGTGTAGGCGATGTCGAATGAGTAACCCTCGCGCATCAACAACTCGCCGGCGGCGCGCGCTTCTTCGCGACCCGCATCGGTCAAGTCGACGTCGGTCCAACCCGTGAACCGGTTTGCGCGATTCCACTCGCTCTCGCCATGGCGCAGGAGGACAAGTTTGTGCATGAGGCGGTGGGAAAAGGTCGAGAGGCGCCATTCTATAATTCGCGCTCCAACAATCCGGATTCTCGCCGTGCAGTTTTTCACCGAAAACATCTTTCTGTTCGCCATCGCCTTTGCGAGCGGCGGCATGCTGCTGTGGCCAATCGTACGCGCCCGCGCTGCGGGCCCGACGGTCACCACGCTCGAAGCAACCCGCCTCATCAACAGCAAGAATGCCCAGATCATCGACGTTCGCGCCGCTTCCGATTTCGCGGCCGGCACGTTGCCGAACGCAAAAAACATCCCTAGCGCCAATCTCAAGGATCGCCTGGGCGAACTGAAGAAGGAACGACCGGTGATCCTGGTCTGCAACACAGGCTCGACTGCAGGCCCCGCGGCGACGCAGCTGCGCGCCAACGGCTTTTCCGAGGTCTATGTGCTCGCAGGCGGCATTGCGGGGTGGCGTGAGGCTGGCCTGCCGCTGCGCAAGTGATCACAGGGATCCGTCGATGCAGTTACGCGTGACTATGTACAGCACGGGCGTTTGCCCGTATTGCATGCGCGCCGAGGCACTGCTGCGTGCGCGCGGCGCCACGGCTATCGACAAGATCCGGGTCGACCTCGAACCGCTGCGACGCCAGGAAATGATTGCGCGAACCGGTCGCCGAACGGTGCCGCAGATCTACATCGGCGAAACGCACGTTGGTGGGTTCGACGATCTGTCCGTGCTCGACCGCGAAGGCAGGTTGACCGCGCTGCTGGGGGCTTGACGCGCCACGCGCCGATCCAATCCGACAATTCTCAACTCCGGCCGCGCCGCGGCCCTTTTCCGAGCACGCTCATGGCCGATATCAATCCCGGCGCCAACGCCGGTGCGCAAGGACCTGTATTCCAGTTGCAACGGGTCTATCTCAAGGACGCCTCGCTCGAACTTCCGCACGCGCCAACGATTTTCCTGGAACAGGAAGCGCCGCAGGTGGACGTGCAACTCGAAGTCGTTAACGACAAGGTGCTCGACGGCATCTACGAAGTCGTGGTGCGCGTCACCGCTACCGCCAAGGTCAAGGAGAAGGTGCTATTTCTGGTCGAGGCCAAGCAGGCAGGCATCTTCGAGATGCGCGGCATCCCGAACGAGCAGTTCGAGGCGGTCTTGAACGTCGTCTGCCCGAACATCGTTTATCCGTACCTGCGCGCCAACGTCGCCGACCTGATCAACCGCACGGGCTTGCCGCCGATCCACCTGGCAGAGATCAACTTCGAAGCGATGTACCAGCAGCGGCTTGCGCAACAGTCGCCCGGGCTGATCGTTCCGCCGGGCGCCAACGTCAAGCAGTGAGGGCGCGAGGGCGCGCCCTGGAGCCGGGATGCGGATTGCGGTCCTTGGTGGCGGCGCGTGGGGCACCGCCATTGCCCTCGTCGCCGCGAGCAGGCATGAAGTCGACTTGTTCGTGCGCGACGCTGCGCAAGCAGACGCGGTACACAACGCGCACGAGAACAAGCAATATCTTCCAGGCTTCCTGTTGCCGGAAAACGTTCATGCGAGTGCAGATCTCGCCGGAATCCTTGGCGCCACACCTCAGCTGATCCTCATCGCTACCCCAACGAGCGGCTTGCGCGCAACGATGCAAGCGCTCGCAAGGAATGGGACCAGCGCACCAGTTGCCTGGTTGTGCAAGGGGTTCGAGCGCGACACCGGTTTGCTCGGGCATCAGATCGCGGCACAGGAACTTGGCGCACATCCGGCGGGTCCACTTTCCGGACCGAGCTTTGCGCAGGAAGTCGCAGCGGGCCAGCCGACTGCGTTGACGGTTGCCGGCGCCGCAGCCTTGTGCAACGTCGTGACGGCGGCCTTCCATGCCGGAGCGGTCCGCGTCTACGCAACCGACGACCTGACAGGCGTCGAAGTTGGTGGTGCGGTGAAAAACGTAATGGCGATTGCAACCGGCATCGCCGATTCGCTGCACCTCGGCAACAACGCGCGCGCAGCGTTGATCACGCGCGGATTGGCGGAAATCACCCGGCTTGGCATCGCGCTCGGCGCTCGCGCCGAAACATTCATGGGGCTCACGGGCGTTGGCGATCTGCTGCTCACCTGCACGGGGGAACTGTCGCGCAATCGCCAAGTGGGACTGCGGCTCGGACAAGGTATTTCACTGGCGCGCGTTCTGGCCGAGCTCGGTCACGTTGCCGAGGGCGTCTGGTCCGCGCCCGAAGTGATGCGGCGCGCGCGCGAGTTAGGCGTCGAGATGCCCATCACAGAGGTTGTTTGCGCCGTGCTCGCCGATCGTTTGACGCCGCAGGCGGCGCTCGAACAGTTGCTTGCGCGTGATCCGCGGCGCGAAGTCGAATAGGGCGCCGTTGGCGAAGTCGATCCAATCGATCTGCGTTTTCTGCGGCTCCAGCAGCGGCGCAAGCCCCGAGTACGCGGCTGCTGCACGCGAATTGGGCGCGCTGCTCGCGCGCGAAGGTATCCGAGTCGTGTATGGCGGCGGGCACGTCGGCATGATGGGCCACGTCGCGGATGCGGCACTCGCAGCGGGCGGCCATGTGGTTGGTGTGATTCCACAACACCTGATGCGGCCGGAGGTCGCTCATCAGCGGCTCGATGAGCTGATCGTGGTCGACTCGATGCACACGCGCAAGCGCACCATGGCGGAACGCGCCGACGCTTTCGTCGTGCTGCCGGGAGGGTTCGGCACGTTCGATGAGATGTTCGAGATGGTGACCTGGTCGCAACTGCAGCTGCATCAAAAGCCGGTTGGGCTTGTGAACTGCCTTGGATATTTCGACCACCTGCTCGCGTTCCTGCGCCATGCAGCGGCCGAAGGGTTCATCCGCCCGCAGCATCGTGGCCTGTTGCTGGTCGATGCCACACCGGCGTTGCTCGTCAAACGAATGCTGGAACTCGAGCCAGGCGCGGGCGAGGCAGACGGCGACTTGAGTCGAAGTTGATGGCCCTCACTCACGAGGCGCCGGCAAAGCGCGCCTGGCGCCAGGCCTCGTAAACCACCACGGCGACGGCGTTGGAAAGGTTCAGGCTGCGGTTTGCCGGACGCATCGGCAACCGCAGGTCGTGATCCGGCAGAAACCACGCGCGCACTTCTTCCGGTAAACCGCTCGTTTCGGCGCCGAAGACGAACCAGTCACCGGATCGAAATCGCGCGTCGAAGTAATTGCGCCGCGCGCGTGTGGTCAGCGCGAATGTTCGCTCCGCGTCGGGACGGGCATCGTCTACGAACGCACTAAAACTCGCGTAGACCTTCACCTCTGCGTATTCGTGGTAGTCGAGACCAGCGCGGCGTAGTTGTTTGTCTTCCAGCGAAAAGCCGAGCGGCTGCACGAGATGCAGCTGCGCGCCCGTATTGGCGCACAAGCGAATGACGTTGCCCGTATTAGGCGGGATTTCCGGGGCGACGAGCACGACGTTGAACATCTGCGTGCGCGATTATGGGGTGCGCGCGACGACGAGGTTCGTGACGTGTTCTGCGCCGGCCGCCTTGAGCACGCGCGCGATTTCATCGAGCGTGCTGCCGGTAGTCATCACATCGTCGACAACCGCTAAACGCAATCCGCGCACGGACCCTCGGACCAGGAATGCGCCGCGGATGTTGCGCCGGCGCGCCTCCAGGCGCAAGGAAGCCTGCGCGACGGCGTGGCGCACTCGAACCAGGGCGCCGCTGTCAAACCGCGCGCCAAGCGCGCGCGCCGCTGCCCGGCCGATTTCGAACGACTGGTTGAAGCCGCGTTCAGCCAAACGTTCGAACGCCAGTGGAACCGGAAGCAGAACGGGACGAGGTTCGCCGAGAGAACGCGCGCACTCCGCCAGCAGACCGCCCAGAA
>DASQAE010000067.1:0-4090 GCA_035635915.1 Burkholderiaceae bacterium
AGATGCCAAACGTGTTGGTGTTGGCATTGCCGGCAATCTCGATGATCACCGTAGCAGCGGACATTCCCGAGGCCTCGATGGCCCACAGCTGGTCAGCGGTGTATTGGTCGATGTTGACGTTGGGAGCGAACGCTACGTCCGAGCACGTTGGACAACCCGCGCTCTTGTAGAGGCTGTTGACCACCGACTGCAGCGCGGTCTCGCCTCCCGGCAGGATGACGGTCGCGTCTGCGCCCGCGGTGGCCGCGACCATCGCCAGCCCAGCAACCCAAGACTTGATCGACTTCAATGTGAACTCCCTGATTAGCTTGCGTTTTGATGCGTCACGCAATTATGGTAGCAATCGCTATACCAAGGAATTAAATCAAGTACTTATCAAGATACACGGGCACTACTGTAAACCCCGGCGACACCATACTTACGGTATGAAAGGGGTTCCACTAGAGGCGGCGCACCCCTAGCGCACGCAGCGCCTCCACGATCGCTGCCACCACATTTCTCATCTCGTTGCTGTCGATGGCGCCGATGCAGCCCACGCGAAAGGTCTCAATTTGCGTGAGCTTGCCCGGATACAGGATGTAGCCGCGCTCACGTACCGCCGCGTAGAAGCGTTTGAAGTCGTACCCAGGGTCGGCCGGCGCGTGGAAGGTGACGATGATCGGCGCCTGCACCTCCGGCTTCAGGTAGGGGCGAAAGCCCTGTGCTTGCATACCTTCAATCAACGTAGCGCAGTTGGTGCCGTAGCGCGCCTCGCGCGCTGCCTGTCCGCCTTCAGCGAAAAACTGGTCCATCGCGGCGCGCAGCGCGGCGACCACATGGGTCGGCGGGGTGTAGCGCCATTGTCCGGTCTTCTGCATGTATTGGTACTGATCGTGCAGGTCGAGAGCGAGCGAATGCGAGCGCCCCGCACTCGCCTCCAGCAACGTCTTGCGCGCGATCACAAGGCCCATCCCCGGCACCCCTTCGAGACATTTGCCGCTGGCGGCGACCAGCGCATCAAACGGGGTCTTGCGCGCGTCGATGGGCAACGCCGCGAACGAGCTCATTGCATCCACGATCAGAGACTTGCCCGCCTGCCTGCAGACCTGGGCTATGCCTTCGAGATCGTTACGCAGCCCTGCTCCGGTCTCACAATGGACCAGCGCGACGTGCGTGATTGAAGGGTCGGCGGAAAGTGACGCCGCAACGGCGGCGGCGGTAACTGGCTGATCCTCGGCGATTGGCAATTCCACCGCGGCGCGCCGAAGGTAATTGCACTGCTTGAGAATACGCGCGCAATAGGCGCCGTTGTTCGGCACCAGCACGCGCGCATCGCGTGGCACCAGCGTTCCGAGTACCGCCTCGACCGAAAAGGTGCCGCTGCCCTGCATCGGCACGCACGCGTACTCGCCGCTGTCGCTGCCGTCGACGATCCGCACCACGTCGCGGCAGATGCTGCTGGTGATCTGGTTGAACGCCGCGTCCCACGAACCCCAGTCGCGCAGCATCGCCTGCTTGGTTGCGAGCGACGTGGTCAGCGGACCGGGCGTGAGCAGGATCGGATCATTGCCAAGGATCATGCGGTGTTCTCCTAACTCCGGGTGGCGAACCGCCACGCCTGCGTGCGCCGGATCAGTACCCACTCGGCGCAGAACAACAAGGCAGTGACGATCGCCGAGGTGGCGACGATCAGGGTGGCCATGGCACTCGCACCGCCGACATTGCCGGCCTCGTCGAGATGCAGGATCGAGATCGCGGCCAGGGTCGTTTTGGGCGAGTACAGGAAAACGACCGCCGAGATGGTCGTCATCGCGTTGACGAAGTAGTAGCGACTGATGTCGACGATCGCCGGCAGGCAAACCGGCACCGTAACGCGCCAGAATGTCTTGTAGAAGGGAACCTTGAGCGATGCCGAAACCGACTCGAATTCGCTATCGAGTTGCTTGAGCGCAGTCACCGCGGTGAGATGGCTCGACGAATAAAAATGGATCACTGTACAAAGCACGAGGATCGTCATCGTGCCGTAAAGAAATCCAAGCGGATTGGCCGGGTGGTTGAAGAACAGGATGTACCCGATGCCAAGCACCAGCCCTGGAACCGCCATCGGCATCATCGCCTGCAACTGGATGAATGGACGCAGGCGATCCGCGCCGCGCGTTTTCTCCAGCCAGTAGGCACCGCCGAATGTCACTGCAGCACCGAAAACCGCGCACCAGAGCGCCATCTGTACGCTGTTGAACCAGGCGTGATCAACGCCGGCTTCCTCGAATCCATACGTGTAGTGGTTGAGCGTGAAGGAGAGGTTGTACGGCCAGACCTTCACGAACGAGCCGAACACAGCCATGCCGATCACGAGCAGCATCGCTGCCGACATCAGCAGTACGAACGACAAGAGCAGCGTGTCGCGCATCGGCGCCGGGCGCGGCTCATACGGTACCGAGCGAGCAGTCATCAGCGCCTTCTGACGCCGGCGCACCATGGCGTCGATGACGAACGCGACCAGCACCGGCGCCAGCAGGATCAACCCGACCACCGCGCCCATCGAAAAGTTCTGCTGTCCGATCACCTGCTTGTAGATGTCGATCGCCAGCACGCTGACGTTGCCGCCAATCACCTTGGGTACGCCGAACTCGGAGACGGCCATCGTGAACACGACCATGGCCGCCGAGATCAGCCCATAACGTGCACCGGGCAGCGTGATGGTGACGAACTTGCGCCAACCCGGCGTGGCGAGCGAATCAGCGGCCTCGTACAGGCGCGCGTCGGAAAGCGCGAGCGACGCCAGCAAGATCATCACCGCGTGCGGAAATGCGGCGAAGCTCATGGCCAGGACCATCCCGGGCAGGCCGTAGATCGTTTTCAGGCCGAACCACACCAGCGCACCCTTCAGCCAGCCCTGGTTGCCGAAAAGGTAGATGAAACTCAATGCCGCCAGGAGCGAAGGCGCGAGGATTGGAATCAGCGCGATGTTGCGCCACAGGCCTTTGAACGGAATCCGACTGCGCTGGATCGCGTAGGCAAACAGGAACGCGAGCGGCACGGTGATCACGGTCGTCAAAAACGCAAACGCCAGCGTGTTCTGCGCCGAATTGGCGAAAGCGGGCGAAGCGAAGTACGCGCCAAAGTTCGCCAGCCCGACGAAGTGCCCGCCGCGGTCCTCGACTGAACGCGCGAGCAGGCTGGCAAGCGGCAACGTCAGGAACGCGAACAGACCTGCCGCGACCAGGATCAAACCGCCGCGCGCCACTCGGCGCTCGCTCGCAAGCGGCGTTGGACGCGGCGTGAACTGCGCTGCGGCCGAGGCGCTCATTGACGCCGTCAGGCGTGTTGCGCGAACACGCGGACGCGTTCACCACGCAGCGCGAACGGAATCGATGCGCCTTCGCGCACACCGAGCTCGAGCGCCTGGTTGAGCGAGAAATAAACGAGCAGACGTTGCCCGTCGAAGCCCTCGACGTCGATCGCGGCCAGGCAATAGGTGCCAAGAAAATCGACGTGCTCAACGCGGCCACGCAAAGCGTTCGGCATCGATTCGACCGCGCCGGAATCCGCAAGCACGCGGTCTTCGGGGCGCAAATAGAGCCGTACCTTTTCGCCGTCGCCGATGCCATTCGCCTTGGTCGTGAGCTCCACCTGCCCGACCTTGTAGCGCCCGGATCCGAGGCAAACCGCCTTCAGCACGTTGACCTTGCCCAGGAAATCGGCAGCAAACGGCGTCGTGGGATGTTCGTAGACCTCGAGCGGCGTGCCTACCTGTTCGATGTGGCCCTGGTTCATCACGACCACCCGGTCCGACATCGAAAGCGCTTCTTCCTGGTCGTGCGTGACCATGATCGTGGTCACGCCCAGCCGGCGCTGCAACTGGCGGATTTCTCCGCGCAGCCGCTCGCGCTCCTTGGCGTCGAGTGCGGACAACGGCTCGTCCAGCAACAGCAGGCTCGGCGCCGTCGCCAGCGCTCGCGCCAGTGCAATGCGTTGCTGCTGTCCGCCGGAGAGCTGGCTCGGATACTTGGTGCCCGAATCCGGCAGTCCGACCAGCGTGAGCAGCTCTTTCACGCGCGCTTCGATCTGCGCGCGCGCCTTGCGTCGATTCACCAGGCCATAAGCGACG
>DASQAE010000068.1:0-4571 GCA_035635915.1 Burkholderiaceae bacterium
ACTCCTATCGCGTGATGTTGGAATGGCTGGCCGGCCGGCGCGAGTTCGAGCTTGACGGCGTCACGGGCCGGTTACGGGTCGATCGCAGCCGCAGCCCGCGGGTGGAACGTTGGCCCACGCTTGCTGTCTTTCGTTCTGGAAGGATCGAAAGACTGGAGCAGACACAGTGAGCTACCTGCGGCGCCGGCCTGCCGGTGTCAGGACTCCGAAACAGCGGGCCGGGGACGAGGCCGAGGATGCGGCCTGCACCCATCTGGTCCAACACGGGTGTCGCGTGTTGGCACGCAACGTTCGTTATCGCGAGGGCGAGCTCGACGTAGTAGCCCAGGACGGGGCTACCGTTGTGTTCGTAGAAGTACGGCTGCGCAGCCGCGATACATTTGGCGGTGCAGCCGGAAGCGTTGACCGGTTCAAACGCAAGCGCCTCGTACGCGCGGCGCAGCATTACCTGGCGCAACATTTTGGCGCTGCAGACGAGAGCCCGCGCGGCATGCCGCCATGCCGCTTCGACGTGATCACTGCCGATGGTGGCGGTGTCAGCGACTGGATCCAGGATGCGTTTGCCAACGAGTAAGTAAGTAGTTCGAGAATCAGAACAGGGGGGGATATGCGACCGAACATTCGTTCGTTGATGCTGGTCGGCGTGCTGCTTGCGGCGAGCCTGCTTGGCGCGGCATGTATACCGCTGATCATCGGTGGCGCTGCGGTCGGCGGCGCTGCGGTACTTGCGGCGGATCGCCGCTCGACCGGAATTCAACTCGAGGACGAGGCGATCGAGCGACGCCTGAATCGCGCCATCTACGGCAACTACAAGGATGGCGAGATCAGCGTGTACGTCACCAGCTACAACCGCAAGGTGCTCCTGGCGGGACAGGTGATCAGCGAGCGCATCTACCAAGAGGTCGAGAAGATCGCGCGCGAGGGCGAAAGCGTGCGCGAGGTGGTGAACGAGCTGCAGGTGCGCGAGCTTTCGCCGGCCACGGTGCGCAACAACGACATCGCGATTACCAGCAAGGTGCGCGCCGCATTCGTCGAGGCGAAGAAGGTTCCATTCGGTGTCATCAAGGTCACGACCGAACGCGGCATCGTTTATCTGCTCGGCCGGGTGACGCAGGAAGAAGGCGACAACGCCGCGCAGGTCGCGGCGCGCGTTTCCGGCGTGAACAAGGTGGTCAAGGTGTTCGACTACCTCACGTCCGAGGAGCTCGGCGGCATACAGGGATCCGGCAGCGCCGGCGCGCCGCAGCCGCCGCGCAAATAAAACCGCCATATCTGGTGGCACTTGGCGCGTCCGCAAGACGCGTCGACCGCACCCGACGGGGTGCTCGGATCAGCCAAAAAAACGCTTGCGCGGGGGCGCGATTCTCTTATATTCGCGTGCCGTTTCGACGGACCCGCTCGCGCAAGCGTTCGTTCTCCTGTTCCACCGTGTGCGCGCACGGTTGCCGAGGAGCACGCACATGAGTTGGCTGATCATTCTTGCTCTGATTGCGCTTGCGGTTTTCTGGGCCATCGGTGCCTACAACCGGCTGGTCAGCCTGCGCAACATCTTCAAGAACGCGTTTGCCCAGATCGACGTCCAGTTGAAGCGGCGTTACGACCTGATTCCGAACCTGGTCGAGACCGCGAAGGGGTACATGAAACACGAGCGTGAGACGCTCGAGGCGGTGACCAAGGCGCGCAATTCCGCGGTGACGGCAAATGCCGCCGCAGCAGCGGACCCCGCCAGCCCGTCGGCGATCCAGGGCTTGATGGCCGCCGAAGGCGCGTTGTCCGGCGCACTGGGCAAGTTGTTCGCGCTCGCCGAGGCGTATCCGGATCTGAAGGCCAACGCCAACATGATGCAACTCTCGGAAGAGCTGACCGGCACGGAGAACAAGATTGCGTTCGCGCGCCAGGCGTTCAACGACGCGGTCCTGAGCTTCAACACAGCGGTAGAACAGTTCCCTTCGAATGTGATCGCGAATTTTTTCTCGTTCAAGCAGGCGGAGCTGCTCCAGGCGACCGAAGCGCCGGAAGAAAAGAAGGCGATCAAGGTCTCGTTCTGAGCGCGCTCGGCGGCTCGAATTTGCTGATCGCCGCCGTCGGCCCGCTCTCCCCTTCCCCCGTAGCCGCGCGCTTGCAAGCGCGCGTCGCTTCGGCCGATCGACAAGCCGCAGGGCTTGTCGATTCTGTCGGCCTCTCGCCCCGCGAGGGCAGAGTGGAAACGGACGGCGGGGCTTCGCCCCGAGGCATAGATCCATGAATTTCTTCGAGCATCAGGAGCTCGCACGTCGATCGAGCAAACGTTTGGTCGTGCTGTTCGTGCTCGCCGTGATTGCGGTGGTGATCGCGGTCAACGTCGTCGGCGCGTTCATCTACCTGAACGCCACCAGCCATCGCGGGCCGTTCGGCCCTGCCACGGCGCTACCGCACGGTTTTTTTCTCACCAACACGGCAGTCGTGCTGCTGCTGATCGGCGGCGGGACGTGGTTCGAACTGAGCCGGCTCGCTGCAGGGGGCGAAGTGGTGGCGCAGATGGCTGGCGGGCGCGTCGTTGATCCCGGTACGCGCGATCTGCTCGAACGCAGGCTGGTCAACGTGGTGGAAGAAATGGCGCTTGCTTCCGGCATTCCGGTGCCGCGCGTGTTCGTGCTGGACAACGAATCGACCATCAACGCGTTCGCCGCCGGCCATTCGGTCAACGATGCGGTGGTCGCTGTTACCCGCGGCACGTTGATGCGCCTGAACCGCGATGAACTGCAAGGCGTGATCGGACATGAGTTCAGCCACATCCTGAACGGCGATATGCGCCTGAACCTGCGCCTGATCGGCGTGCTGTTCGGGTTGCTGATGATCGCGATGTTCGGCCGCTTCCTGATGGATATGGGGCGCAGCAGCCGCACCGACCGGGGCGCGGGTCCGCTTTTGATCGCCGGCATTGCGCTGTGGATCATCGGCTACATCGGCGTGTTCTTCGGCCGCTTGATCAAGGCCGGTGTGTCGCGCCAGCGCGAATTTCTGGCCGATGCGAGCGCAGTGCAGTTCACCCGCAATCCGGAAGGCATTGGTGGCGCCTTGCGCAAGATCGGTGGCCTCTCCGACGAGATCGGACTCGGAACCGAGATCCGACATCCGAATGCAGAAGCGCTGTCGCACCTTTTTCTCGGTGCCGCGCGCTCCGCCTTCGTGAGCGGCCTTTTTGCCACCCACCCGCCGCTCATGGAGCGCGTACGCCGCATCTACGGACGCGAGCTCGACTTCCTGCCCGCGCCGGAACAGCCGCTCGCAGCGGCGCTCGGCGCCGCCGGACTGGGTCGAACCGCGGCGGGCGAGGAACTTGCGCCGCTCGAGTTCACTCCGGGCGTGGGCAACTTCGCAAGCCCGGTCGCAGCGCTGGTCACAGGCACCGGGCGCGCCGACGTACACGCGGCGATCGGTGTTGCGCCCACCGCGGCGCAGGATGCGACCGCCGCAATCGCACAGCGGCTCGATGTGCCGGCGCTGCGAGCCGCGGTCGCGGACACGACTGCCGCGCAGATGCTTGTGTTCAGCCTGCTGCTCGACAAGGATCGTGCGGTTGGCGATCAGCAACGGCGCGCGCTAGCCGAAGCGTTCGGCGAGGGGGCCGTGGTTTCGGTCAATGAATTCCACGGCATCGTGCAACAGCTGCCGCCAGGCGTGCGTTTGCCCCTGCTCGACCGCGTTATGCCGACCGTGCGCCGCTTGCCGCAGGCGGCGAAACAACGCCTGTTGATGCTCGCGCATACGCTGATCGCAGCCGACGGGCGCGTCACGCTGGCCGAATTCCTGTTGTTCACCGTGCTCAAGCGGCGGCTGGGACCGGACGCCGCACGTGCGGTGCCCGTGAAGTTTCGCGCCGTCGCCGAGGTGCGTAACGAGGCCGCGCTGGTTCTGTCGCTGGTCGCGAACGTGCGGCTGCCGGATGCGCCCGAGCGCGCCTTCAAGGCCGGTCTTGCGTTGCTGCCGCGCGTCGAGGCGCAGTTCGTCGCACAAGGCGGCATCGCGCTGGACGCGGTCGCCGCCGCGTTCGAGAAGCTCAACCGGCTTGCACCGCTCGCGAAACCCGGCTACATCAAGGCCTGTACCGCGGTCGCATTCATCGACGGCGAAACCAACTGGAAAGCGGCGAGTTGCCTGCGCACGATCTGCATTGCGCTCGACAGCCCGCTGCCGCCGCAGGTCATTGCGGAGCCGGATTCGGCGGCTCCGGCGGCGTAACGACCGGCGGCGTGTCGACCGCAGGTGTGTCGACCGCAGGTGTGTCGACCGCAGGTGTGTCGACCGGCGGCGTTGCGACCGGCGGCGCGGCACATCGGGCCGGCAAACCGGGAAGCGTTCCGGCGCGCAAGAGCGCAAGATTGATCACGGGCTGGGTCGCATTCGGATCGAGCTCGAACGCGAGGCTGAGCGCGCGCTCGGCGTCGCTCGCGCGGCACGCCAGCGCCAGCGCGTGCCCCAGGTTGGCGAAGGCGCGTGCGTTGTGTGGCGCCTTTTCGGCGGTGTCGTGCCAGAACGCGATCTCGTCGAAGTAGACCTCGTTGCGCTGCCACGTCGCGAACGCGAGGCCG
>DASQAE010000069.1:0-1748 GCA_035635915.1 Burkholderiaceae bacterium
CGAGTGCGAGCGCCAGATCGAGTTCGTGCGCATCGTGCACCTCGACCAGCACCGCCATCCGCAGCGAAAGCGCCAGCGCTTCAAGATCGCGCAGTTGTGCCGCATCAAGTGCCGCCACGATGAGCAGGACACAATCGGCGCCCCAGGCGCGCGCCTGGGCGATCTGGTACGCGTCGACGATGAAGTCCTTGCGCAATACGGGCAGCCCGCTGGCTCGGCGCGCGTGCTCGAGATGTTCCGGCGCGCCTTGAAAAAAACGCGCGTCCGTAAGCACGGACAGGCACGTGGCACCACCTTTTGCGTAACTCGCACCGATCGCCGCAGGATCGAAGTTTTCACGCAGCATCCCGCGCGAAGGCGATGCACGTTTGACCTCGGCAATGACTGCCGCGCGCCCGCCTGCGATCCTGGCGCGAATCGCGGCAACGAAATCGCGTCCGTCGGCGCGCGCCTCAGCGCGCCTGATCAGGTCCGCGTACGGCTCAGTCTGTTTCGCTTGCGCAACCTCGTCGCGCTTCACGGCCAGGATGCGCTGCAGGATATCGCTCATGCCCTAGGCTTCGTGCCAAGTGCGCGAATCCGCGGGAGCTTGCTCACGGCGCTCGAACATTCCGTAGTCGCGCAGCACGGAAACAATGCGCAGCCGGTAATCATCGAACGCGATATCGCGACCATGCTCCTGCGCCGACCGGTGCGGGGCAAAGTTGCGCCAGCGCGCGACGCACTCCTCGTCGCGCCAGAACTGCAGCGACAGCAACTTGCGCGGATCGGTCAGGCTTTGAAACCGTTCGATCGATATGAAACCTTCCATTTTCTCGAGGTCGGGCTTCAGGCGCGCCGCGATGTCGAGATACTCATCCCGATGGCCCTCGGCGGGCCAGACTTCGAAGATCACTCCGATCATGACTCACCTCAGTATCAGCTCGCCAGCTTCTGTGTCATGCCGACGAATTGTTCGAGCTTTCGCTTTGCGGCGCCGCTGGCGATCGTCTCGCGCGCGAGCCGAATGCCGTCATCGATGGTGGCCGCAACATCGGCGGCGTAAAGCGCCACGCCGGCATTGAGCGTCACGATTTCACGCGGTGTTCCGTTGGTGTTCCCAAGCGCCTCGACGATCATGGCGCGCGATTCATTCGCGTTCGTTACCTTCAGACCACGATTCGAAATCATCGAGAGGCCGAAGTCTTCGGGATGGATCTCGTACTCGCGCACCTCGCCGTTCTTGAGTTCCCCCACCATCGTGGCCGCACCCAGCGACACTTCGTCCATCCCGTCCTTGCCATAAACCACCAGCACGTGCCTGCTGCCCAATTGCTGCAGCACACGCACCTGGATCCCGACGAGATCGGGATGGAACACCCCCATCAACTGGTTCGCCGCGCCGGCCGGATTGGTGAGCGGCCCGAGGATGTTGAAGATGGTGCGCACGCCGAGTTCCTTGCGCACCGGCGCAGCATGTTTCATGGCGGCGTGATGGTTGGGTGCAAACATGAAGCCGATTCCGGTCTCCTCGAGGCAGAGTGCGACTTTGTCGGGTGTGAGGTTGATGTTGGCGCCCATGGATTCGAGCACGTCCGCGCTGCCCGAACTCGAAGACACCGAACGTCCGCCATGTTTGGCCACACGCGCGCCGGCGGCCGCGGCGACGAACATGGCGGCAGTCGAGATGTTGAACGTATGCGCCGCATCGCCGCCTGTGCCGACGATGTCCAGCAGACGATTCTGATCGGCCACCTGCACCTTGGTCG
>DASQAE010000070.1:0-1689 GCA_035635915.1 Burkholderiaceae bacterium
CGGTCGTTGATCAGCGTCCGGCCTTCGACGAACGCGCTACCACGTGCAATCGGAACGCGGGGTGCCTGAAAGCGACCCTGCGCATCGCGATGACCCGCGCGAACCTCGGTGACCTGGCTCCCGCCTCCCGAGAGCGGATTCTGATGGCACTCGCGACAGGACTGCGCGTTGTAGAGCGGCCCCAGGCCGTCCGCAACGCTCTCGATTGCGTCGAATTCTTCCTGGTCGTCCTTGAAGGTCTCGGCGCTAGCGAAGCCATTTGATTCGCCATCGAAGCCACTGACTGCTTCGGCACCGCCGCCGGCGGGAACGTCTGGTTCGGTGCCGATGTTGGGAACCGGTGCGGTGACACATCCCACAAGCGTAAGCACGGCAAGCGCCATTTTTTTCATGGGTATCTCCCGTTGTTGGGAAACATCGTAGACGCGGGCAGCGGCGGCGTTACGACGTGGGCACGCGATACCGCAATCGGGCGTTGGCCGCGCGGCGTCAGGGATTTGCTTTCTGTGTCAGGACTTCCAGCATGATCTCCAGCAGCGTCGCGATTTCGGCGTGGCTGTCGAGAAAAAAATCGGCCTTCGACATCGGATCGTCGCGACCGATGCGAACCGTGAGCCACGTCGGGTCCGCGCGCATAAAAACCGCCTCGTCGTTGACGTCGTCGCCGACAAACAAAGCGGAGTCGGCGCCGCAACGATTTACCAGGGCAGCCAGCGCATCAGCCTTGTCCGGCGCGCCGGCAACGATGACATTGGCGATGCATTTGCCGCCGAAAAAGTGCAATGCCGAATCGAGATCGCGCAACAGGGCTTCGATGCAGCGCTGCGCGGCCGCGCGGTCGGGCGCCAGGCGGTAGTGCAGCGCGATCGAATAACCCTTGTCCTCGATCTCGATGCCCGCGTCGCGCAGTTGTTCCGCGTTGGCCGCCAGCTTGCGCCGGAATGGTTCGAGCGCGGACATGTCGAGCTGCTGCGCAGCGGCGGGATCTTCCGCGCCGTGGTTGCCCACGATGTACTGCGGCTCAAAACCGAGTCGTGGTGCCACGTCCTCGACGGAGCGACCGGTGATGACCGCGACCGGTCGCAGGCTCGCCAGCCGAGCGAGTCGTTCCGACACCGCACGCGCTACACGGGCTTCGTCCGGCCGCGCAACGATCGGCGCCAGCGTGCCGTCGAAATCGAATGCGAGCAACGGTCGCCCGCCCAGCGCTGTTACCAGTGCCTTCCGGCCTTCGCGATGGAACAGGTGGCGCATCGACCTGCTGTCACCCAAGACTGTGCCGTTGCACCCGGGCGACGATGCGCTCGCGCATGCGCCAGCGACCCGCATCGGCGAGCATTCGACCCGCCCAGCGATAAACGTTGTACTCGCGCACCGTCATGCGCAGGCTGGCCATCCGCTCGCGCTGCTCAGCGGCCGGCATCGTCAGGGCCTGGTGCAGGGAATCGGCGGATTCTTCCACGTGATACGGATTGACGATCAACGCTTCGGTGAGCTCACGTGCAGCACCGGCAAAGCGGCTGAGAATGAGAACACCTCGTTCATCGTCGCGCGCGGCGACGAACTCCTTGCAGACCAGGTTCATGCCGTCGTGCAGGCTGGTGACCATGCACGCATCCGCGGCACGGAACACCTCGTTGACCGCGTCGTGATCGTGGTGCTCGGCCAGCAGGTGCACCGGCTGGTAAC
>DASQAE010000071.1:0-7728 GCA_035635915.1 Burkholderiaceae bacterium
TGCGCAAACTCGCGCAATGCACCTGCAGGATCAACCAGGCCGCCGATCAGGATCAGGCGCCGCGCATGGGCGCCGCTTGCCAGCGCAGCCAGCGACGCGGCGACACCCATCGAGTGGGCGATCCAGATATCAAATGGACCGTGGCGGCGATTGGCTTCGATGACGCCGCGCACGAAACGCGGCAGCGAACTGACCCGGCCGGGACTCGCGCCGTGGGCAGGAAGGTCGAGCGCGGTCACTGCAAAGCCGTCCGCAACCAGCGCCTCAGCGAGCGCCAGCCAGTCAGGCGCGGCGCCGTTCCATCCATGCACAAGCAGCACGCGCGGGCCGGTATTGGCGCCCAGCCGATGCACCACAACTTCGCCGCCGCGAACGCGGAAACGGTCGGCCAACATGCCGAACGAACCAGGTGCCGCGCGCCTGCGCGTGCGCAGCGTGAGCGCGAGTGCCAAGCGGCCCGCCGCCTCCGGTGCGATGCTCGAGAGCGCTCGCATGAGGCGGGCGAGAAGGATCAATACCATACGAAGTCCTCGTTGGTATTCGGAACGTGATGCGGGCCGCCGATCGCTCGCAGCAGCACATTGGCGCCCGCTTCGAGCATCCTGAGAATCGCTTCGCTGATCAGGTATGTGCTAACCATCTTCAAAACCTCCTCGCACGATCGTGCGAAATTAAGGCAAAAAAACACGCGAACTAAGTTGTGACACTCACATCCGCCAGCAGGCGGTCGAACGCCACACGCGCGCGAGTGAAGGTGCGTGTGTCGCGGAACAATCGGATGTCGTTGTGGACCCCGAGGATGATCGAGCACAACTCGAATGCAATCTGTTCTGGGTCCGTATCCGGTCGCAAGTGTCCTTCGTCGATCGACTGTCGAACGGTGCGAGCGAGCTGGCGCCGCCATTCGGCGAGGCCGGCCAATACTGCATCGCGCACGGGCCCTGGCCGGTCGTCGTATTCGACCGCGCCGCTTACGAACAGGCAGCTCGAGCCGACTTTTTCATCGCGTACCCAGTCCAACCAGCCGTTCCATATCGCCTGCAGCCGAGGCAGGCCGCGAGCGGCGCGCAGCGCCGGCAAAAGCGCCCGTTCGGTCATGCGCCGACCGTATTCGTTGAGCACGGCAATCTGCAGTTCCTCACGCGAGCCCACGCGCGAGAACACGCCGCTTTTCGATAACCCGGCGCGCTCCGCAACTGTGCCGATCGTCAGGCTCTCCAATCCGGTCTCCTGTGCCATCGCGATGCCAGCGTCGATGATCGCCGCATACGTCACGCCGGACTTGGTCATTTCCATGCTCATGCGATGAACTTTAGCACGCTCGTGCTAAAAAGCAATGATCCTGGAGCCGCTGGGCCAAAAAAAGCGGACGTTGACCGGCTCGCCAAGGGTGGATTACCGGCCCGATCGCCCGCATCTGTGTGCCTTAAGGCGGTCCGAACCCCTTGAACAGACGGGGATTTTTGGACCGGCGCCAGGACCGGCCGAACCGACGGTCAAGGCGCTAGGGTCGCGCTCGGTTAAAATCGAATGTTGGGACGGGTAACGTCGGAGGGTTCAAGTGACGGTGACAGCGACGACGGTGGGCGCGTACTTGCGAGATTTGCCGCCGGATCGCCGGGTTGCCATGGCTAGGGTTTGCAGCATGATCCGTCGCTCTGCGCGTGGTGTACGCGAGAGCATGCGCTATGGGCTGGCGTTTTACGAATTGGATGGGCCGTTGTTTGCGTTGGAATCAGGGCGCAAACATATGTCCCTTTATGTCGCCGAGCAGGACGTCGTGGTGAAGCACAAGGAGGCGCTGCTCGGCGTCGACCCGAAGCGCAGTTTCATCAAGTTCTCCGATCTCAATCGCTTGCCGCTCGACGTGGTGGAAAAAGTCGTGCGCGACTCGGTCGCCGCACGGCGCCAGCGAGTGTCGCAAGGCACGGTTCCGACCCAGGCCGATCTGCTGAAGCTGTGGGGCATCAAGGAAGAGAAGGCCGTGGCACCGGTGGACGTCATCGCGAAGACGGTCGTCGTGCCACCCGGCATTGCGGCAAAGGAGGCCGCGAAGCAGGCAGCAAAAGCAGCACGCAAGGTTGCTGCGAAAAAGGCCGGGGCGAGCAGCAAGGTCGCGGCACGGCGCTAGCGGCTGACGCAAAAGAGGCCGCGCAAATTCGCGCGGCCTTTTTTTATCGCCGCGTTATCACTGCGCCCGCGCGTCCTCGATCACCTTGCCGTCGTTGGGCAGGCTGCCCGGTGCCAATAGTTCGATCGCGCCGCCAAGTTTTGTGAGCGAGCGCAACGTCTCGGCAACCGCCCGCGTGATCGCCTCGGACGGTTGCGCGCACTCCGCTTTTAAGGTCATGGCGTCAGTCTCGCCGTTGCGCGTGACGACCAGGCGCAAGCGTCCAAGCTCTGCGTGGTGCCGGCCGACTTCCGCGATCTGCTCCGGCCGAACGAACATGCCCTTCACCTTGGTGGTCTGATCGGCGCGTCCCATCCAACCCTTGATGCGCATATTGGTGCGGCCACACGGCGAAACACCCGGCAGCACAGCGCTCAAGTCGCCGAGAGCAAGGCGAATCCATGGGTGATCGTGATCGAACGACGTGACGACGACCTCGCCCACTTCGCCGGCAGCTACTGGCTCTCCGGTGCCAGGACGCACGATCTCGAGCAGTACATCCTCGTTGACGATGAGGCCGCCGCGCGCCGATGACTCGTAAGCGACACAGCCCAGATCGGCGGTGGCGTACATCTGGTACGCGTCGATGCCGTGCCGCTTGATCTCTCCCTGCAGCGAAGGCGGAAACGCCGCCCCCGACACGCATGCCTTGCGAATCGACGCGATGTCGCGACCACTGCTCGCGGCGGCATCGAGAAGAATCTTCAGAAAATCCGGCGTGCCGGCATAAACCGTCGGCTTTAGATGCACGATCACCTCGAGCTGCTGCTCGGTGTTGCCTGGCCCCGCAGGAATCACATGGCAACCGACGGCGCGCGCGCCGGCATCCATCATCAAGCCGCCCGGGGTGAGGTGATACGAGAATGTGTTCAGCACGATATCGCCGCGGCGGAGACCGGCGGCGAAAAGGCCGCGACCCGCGCGCCACGGATCATCCTGCTGCCCTTCGGGTTCGTAGATCGGACCGGGCGAGGTAAACAGCCGGCCAAAGGGGGCGAGCGAATGCACCAGGCCGGCGAATGGCGGCTGCGCTTTTTGCATGCCGATGAGGTCGCTCTTGCGCAACAGCGGCAGTCGGGCCAGCGCGGCGCGGGAATCGATGGTGCGTGGATCCATATCGCCCAGGTGGCGCCGCCACGTTGGCGCCTTCAGCGCGGCCGCGATGAGATCCGGTAGGCGCGCGCAAAGATCCGCCTCGCGCGCCTCTGGGGCGCGTGTTTCAAGCGCGTCGAAATGCTCTGCCATGGAATTGTCTTTCGGTCCGCACTACGCAAGCCAGCGTTTGCGCCGTCGGTAGAACTTGGCGTCGCGAAAGCTGCGCCGGCCTTCCTGCGAAAGCCCGAGGTAGAACTCCTTCACGTCCTCGTTCTGCGCCAGGTCGCGCGCCGCGCCGTCCATCACCACGCGCCCGCTTTCGAGGATATAGCCGTAGTGTGCATAACGCAGTGCCACGTTGGTGTTCTGCTCTGCCAGCAGGAACGTGACCGCCTCCTTGGTGTTCAAATCACGCACGATCTCGAACACTTCCTCGACGATCTGCGGCGCCAGACCCATCGACGGTTCGTCGAGCAGCACCATCGACGGTGTTGCCATCAGCGCACGGCCGATCGCGCACATCTGCTGCTCGCCTCCCGACGTGTATGCAGCCTGCGCGTGGCGGCGGGTCTTGAGGCGCGGAAAATACGCATAGACCTTGTCGAGGGTCGCACTCACCGCCGCCTTGCCGTCGGTGCGCGTGTAGGCACCGGTCAGCAGGTTTTCCTCGATCGTGAGGTGGGCAAAACAATGCCTGCCCTCCATTACCTGAATCACGCCGCGCGTGACGAGTTCGGCCGGCGAAAGCGCCTCGATGCGCTCGCCACGCAACTCGATCGATCCCTTGGTGACCTCGCCGCGCTCACCCGCCAGCAGATTGCTCACCGCGCGCAGCGTGGTTGTTTTGCCCGCGCCGTTGCCGCCCAGCAGCGCCACGATATGTCCCGCCGGTACCTGCAGTGAGACGCCCTTGAGCACCAGGATCACGTGGTTGTAGATGACCTCGATGCCGTTGACGTTCAGCAGCAGGTTCTGGGCCATGGCTTGCATCTTTTCATCCCGAGCGTTGCGAGGGATCCCGGCTCATCGAAGACCGAGATTCCTCGCCTGTGGTTCGGAATCGTCCGATCGCCTCAGTTCTGGCAGTCCTCTGCCGTCCGACGCGTCAGCTTCTTGTCATTGGCGTACTTCTCCGCCGCGGATTTGACCATCGGCTTGATGATCTGGTCGTCGCCTTCGTACCAGTCCGACGTAAAGCTCCACTTGGCCCCGTCCCAGGTCTGCACGCGCGCCCATCCTGCGCCCATGTGATCGGCGCAGGACGTGCTGACCGGCCGCATCACTCCGGCGAAACCAAGCGCGTCGAGTTTCTTCTGGTCAAGCGCAAGGTTTTCCAGTCCCCAGCGCACCTGCTCGCCCGTCATCACCTTGCCCTTGCCCCAGCGCTCCTGCGCGCGCCGCACGCCTTCGATCGAAAGCATTGCCGACATCAAGCCGCGCGTGTAGAGCACCTGGCCGACCTCTTCGCGTGGCCCGGTTCCCTGGCCTTTGTCGTGCACGAGCTTCATCACTTCCTGGTGCACCTTGGCCATGCCGGCGCCGTGTTGCAAAGCGAGCGCGTTGTAACCCTTGGCGCCGTCGACGTCCTTGACATCGGGTTCAGCGCCGGCCCACCACACGCCATACATCTTTTCGCGCGGATACCCCGTGGCAATCGCTTCCTTCACCGCGGTGGAGTTCATCACACCCCAGCCCCACAGGAACACGTAGTCGGGGCGGTTCTGCCGGATCTGCAACCACGCGGCCTTCTGCTCCACGCCCGGGTGCGCCACTGGAATCGTGATCAACTCGAAACCGTGCATCTTCGACCGCTCCTGAAGCAACGGAATCGGCTCCTTGCCATAGGGCGAATCGTGATAAACGAGCGCGATCTTCTTGCCCTTGAGGTTGGCTGCGCCGCCTTCCTTCTTCGCCACGTGCTGCACGAGGATGTCGGCCGCAACCCAATACGTGCCCAGCAGCGGGAAATTCCACTTGAACACCTGGCCGTCGGCCGATTCGGAGCGGCCATAACCCGCAGTGATGAGCGGGATCTTGTCGCCCGGTGCCTTTTCGGTCAGCGCAAACGTGATCCCCGTGGACAGCGGCTGCACGACAGAAGCGCCGCCGCCCTTGCCCTTCAGCCGTTCGTAACATTCGACGCCGCGATCGGTGGCATAGCCGGTCTCGCATTCCTCGAACGTTGCCTTGACGCCGTTGATGCCGCCCTGGGCGTTGACGAGCTTCAAGTAGTCGACATAACCATTGGCAAACGGCACGCCGTTGGGCGCATATGCGCCGGTGCGGTACACCAGCACCGGGAAGAACTGCTCCTTGCCCTGCGCGAGGACCCCCGTCGAGCCGAGCGCCGCTGCCGCGAGTGCCGTGGCGAGCGCTAGAAACTTCACCTTCATCGTTGCCTCCAGTTAATGGTCGAACACCTGCACTCTGCGGTGCATAAGAAGTGCGTTGCCGCCGGACCCGTTCGGCGTCAATGCGGGAAAGGCCAAATGCGCAGCTTCTCCTTGCCGATCGACCACAAACGGGCCAACCCGTGGGGTTCGACAATGAGAAAAAAGATGATCAGGGCACCGAAGATCATGAAAGTCAAATGGGCAGCGAGCGCCGTATCGATCGGCACGCCGAACCAGTAGGGCATGTTGTCGAGCACGATCGGCAACACCACGATGAACGCCGCACCGAAAAAGCTGCCCATGATCGAACCCAGGCCGCCGATGATCACCATGAACAGCAGCTGGAACGACCGGTCGATCGAAAACGCGGCCGGCTCCCACGAACCCAGGTGGACGAAACCCCATAGTGCACCGGCTACGCCGACGATGAATGAGCTCACGGCAAAGGCCGTGAGCTTGGCGTACATCGGCCGGATGCCGATCACGCTCGCGGCGACGTCCATATCGCGGATGGCCATCCACTCGCGCCCGATCGCACCGCGCACCAGATTTTTTGCCAGGACCGCGAACACCACGACGACGGCGAGGCAGAACAGATACTTCTGCGTCGGTGTTTCGATCGGCAGGCCGAACACCTGCAGATTGGAAACACTCACCGAACCCGACGGCGAATCGTGCGTGAACCACCGGATGCGCAGGAATGCCCAATCGACGAAAAACTGCGCGGCAAGCGTTGCGACGGCCAGATAAAGGCCCTTGATGCGCAACGACGGAATCCCGAACACGACCCCGACCGCGGTTGCGCACAGCCCGCCCGCAAGCAGCGACACCAGTAGCGGCAGGCCTTCGATACGAACGTGGAAGTTGTAGGCGGCGTATGCGCCGACCGCCATGAACGCACCGGTACCCAGTGAGATCTGGCCGCAATAACCAACCAGAATGTTCAGTCCGAGCGCGGCGAGCGAAAGGATCAGGAAAGGAATCAGGATGGCGCGCACGAGGTACTCCTGCGCGGTCAACGGCACGAGTACGAACGCGACCAGCAGCACCAACGCGATGGCGATCCGATCCTGCAGGATCGGGAACACCTGCTGATCCTTGCGATAGCTGGTCTTGAACTGGCCGTTTTCTCTGTAGAGCATGGTCAGACGCGATCGATGATGCGTTCGCCGAACAGGCCCTGCGGGCGCACCAGCAGGAACAACAACGCGAGCACGTAGGCAAACCAGATCTCGATGCCGCCGCCGAGCATCGGCCCCAGGTAGATCTCGGAGAGTTTTTCGCCGACGCCGATGATGAGCCCACCGACGATCGCCCCGGGCACCGACGTCAGTCCGCCGAGGATGACCACCGGCAGCGCCTTCAGCGCTACCAGCGAAAGCGAAAACTGCACGCCGAGTTTCGAACCCCAGATGATGCCGGCGACAATCGCCACAAATCCTGCCACCGACCACACGATCACCCAGATACGGTTGAGCGCGATCCCGATCGACTGCGCGGCCTGATGATCGTCGGCCACTGCGCGCAGCGCGCGTCCGGTGGATGTTTTCTGGAAGAACAGCGCCAGCAGGCCCACCAGCGCCGCCGCAACCACCGCAGCGATCAGGTCCTCCTGCGAAACCAGCACACCGCGCTCGAAGACGCTTTCGAGCACGATCACCGGTTCCTTGGGCATGCCGACGTCGATCTTGTAGATGTCGGAGCCGAACAGCGTCTGGCCGAAACCATCGAGAAAATAAGCGACACCCAGCGTAGCCATCAGCAGTGCAATCGCCTCCTGGTTGACCAGCTTGCCGAGCACAAAACGCTCGATCACCCAGGCCACGACGACCATGATCCCCACAGCCACTGCGAACGCAAGCGTATTGACCAGGAACTTGTTCGACAGGCCGGTCCAATGCGGGATCCATTCCGCGAAGCGCGCCATCGCCAGCGCCGCGAACAGCACCATTGCGCCCTGCGCGAAGTTGAAAACGCCCGAGGCCTTGAAGATCAGCACGAAACCCAGCGCGATCAGCGAATACAACATGCCGGTCATCAGGCCGCCGAGCAGGGTTTCGAGGAAAGCGC
>DASQAE010000072.1:0-9266 GCA_035635915.1 Burkholderiaceae bacterium
CATGGTCTTCGGTCACGAGCTTGATCTTGCGGCCGTTGACGCCGCCGAGCTCGTTGATTTCGTCGGCGCGCATCTGCAAGCCGTTGCGCGACTGTTTGCCGTACGCGGCGATCGGACCCGACAGGTCCTGGATGGTGCCGACCGTGATCTCGGTCTTGCTGATGCCCGTGGACTGCGCGCCCACGGCCATCGAAACGGCGAACAGCAGCGCGCCGGTCGCAGGTTTCCATAACATCGTTTGTCTCCTCTCGACTGCGGCTCGCCGGCCGGCTGGTTGGTGATGATGGCGGGTTTTGTGTGCGCCGACTAGCCGTACATCTGGTCGATCAGCGCACCATACTTCTTGTGCACCAGCGTTCGTTTCAGTTTCATCGTCGGGGTCAGCTCCTCGTCCTCGGCCGTGAGACGCTGTTCCAGCAGCCGGAACTGCTTGATCTGCTCGACGCGTGCGAACTTCTTGTTCACGCGGTCGACCTCGCTCTGGATCAGTTCGAGTATCTCGCGTGCGCGCGTAAGGCTGGCGTAGTTGGAAAACGGCACGTCATGGTCCTGCGCGTACTGCTCCACGTTGTCCTGGTCGATCATCACCAATGCGGTGAGGTACGGGCGCCGGTCGCCGATCACCACGGCGTCCGTGATGTAGGGCGAGAATTTCAGCTCGTTCTCGATCTCGCTCGGTGTGATGTTCTTGCCGCCGGCGGTGATGATGATGTCGCGCATGCGGTCGGTGATGCGGAAATACCCGTCGGAGTCGACTTCACCTACGTCGCCAGTGTGGAGCCAGCCGTCGGCATCGATCGTTTCCGTGGTCTTCTCCGGTTGGTTCAAGTATCCCTTGAACACATTCACCCCGCGGATGAGCAGTTCACCGCGCGCATCGACCATGACCTCGTTGTACGGCGCTGCCGTTCCGATCCTGCCCGGCTTGATGCGCGCCACAGGCGTCGCAGTCGCGGCGCCGCAGCTTTCGGTCTGGCCCCACACCTCGCACATCGGCACGCCTAGCGCCAGGTACCAGCGCACCAGATCGGGCGAGATCGGTGCCGCACCGGTGACAAGAAACCGCGCGCGATCGATGCCGATCATGCGGCGCACGTTGTCGAGCGCCAGCTTGCGCGCCAGGCGATATTGCAGCCGCAGAGCCGTCGACACCGGCGAGCCCGCAACGAAACGATCCGCAACGCGATGGCCGACGCCGAGCGCCCAGCGATACACGAGCTGCTGCGTGCGCGTCGCTTCGGCCAACGCAATCGTGACGCCGGAATAGAACTTCTCCCACACGCGCGGCACGGCCGTGAACACCGTGGGCGCGATCTCGCGCACGTTTTCCGGCACCGTGTCCGGATTCTCGACGAAGTTGAGCTTGGTACCGGTGTACAGACCGAAAAAGGATCCGCCCAGGCGCTCCGCGACGTGACAAAGTGGCAGGAATGCGATCCGTTCGTCGCGCTCGTCCTGCGCGATGATCAGGTTGTAGCCACGCACCGTGTGGACGAGATTTTGATGCGTCAGCATCGCGCCCTTCGGCTTTCCGGTCGTACCCGACGTATAGATCAATACCGCCACGTCGCCGGGTTCGCGGCTCGCGACCCGGCGCTCGAACTCGTCCGCGTGAGTCGCGCTGCGTTGGCGCCCAAGCTCGCGCAGCGCATCGAAGCTCAACACCTGGTCATCGGCAAATCGCGCTAGGCCCTCCATGTCGAATACGATGATCCGGCGCAATTTGGGCAGGTGCATGCGCACCTCGAGCACCTTGTCGAGTTGCTCTTCGTCCTCGACGAACACGTAGACCGAGTCGGAATCGGCAAGCAGGTATTCGACCTGCGACGGCGCGTCGGTGGGATAGATGCCATTGCTGATGCCGCCGGCGCACAACACACCGAAGTCGGCGAACACCCAGTCGCGGCACGTATTGGCCAGGATCGATGCGCACTCGCCAGGAGCGAATCCGAGCGCTGCGAGTCCGAGCGTGACTTCGTGCACCGTGTCGCCGAACTGGCGCCAGGTGGTCGATTGCCAGATGCCGAATTCCTTCTGGCGCAGCCACACGGCATCACCACGCATGCGGATCGCGTTGACGCACATGTGCGCCATGGTGTCGCCGGGAACCACGATGTCGTGGCGCGGCTTGATGTCGGAGAGGTCCCAGAGCATGACGTTTTCCCGCTGCGTCATCCCGAGTGCAGGCGAAGCCTGCGCGAGGGATTTCGGTGCGCGAACAACCGAGATTCCTCGCTTCGCTCGGAACGACATCCATTCATCGCCACGTTTTCCGTTTCTTCCAGCGCCGTTCACCGCGCGCGCCGGCTTCCTTCATGCCGAGGTAGAACTCCTTGACGTCTTCCTTCTCGCGCAGCCGCGCGCAAGTGTCCTCGAGAACGATGCGGCCCACTTCAAGGACATACCCGTAGTCGGCGGTTGCCAGCGCGAGGTTGGCGTTCTGCTCGACCAGCAGGATGGTGGTGCCCTGCTCGCGATTGATGCGCGCGACGATCGCAAAGATGTCCTGGGTGAGCTTGGGCGAGAGCCCGAGGCTGGGTTCATCGAGCAGCATCAGCTTGGGCCGTCCCATCAGCGCACGGCTGATCGCGAGCATCTGCTGCTCGCCTCCCGACATGCGGCCCGCTTCCTGCTGCGCGCGTGCACGCAGGTTCGGGAAATAGCCATAGACCGTCTCGAGATCACGTGCAACGCCGTCGCGGTCGGCGCGGGTGTACGCGCCCATCAGCAGGTTCTCGCGCACGGTCAGCAGCGGAAACACCTCGCGCCCTTCGGGAACGTGGCAGACACCACGCCGCACCACGGTTGCCGGATCCTGGTTGTGCAGCGGCGCACCGGCGAAAGTGATGGAACCTTTCTGCAGGTCGAGGATGCCGGAGATGGTTTTCAGGATCGTCGACTTGCCGGCGCCGTTGGCACCCAGCACGGTGGCGATCGAACCTTCCTTCACTTCCAGGCTCACGCCACGGATGGCTCGCACTGGGCCATAGGCCGCTTCCACATTGACCAGTTTCAAGATGGCGTCAGCCATGCAACCCCATCCCCATCCCCGGCCCTTCCCCTTGAAGGGGAGGGGAGGAGGGTGTGCCCAGATAGGCCTCGATCACCGCCGGATGTGCCTGCACCTGCGCCGGTGTTCCAAGCGCGATCACCTCGCCCTGATTCATCGCCAGCACCCGGTCCGACACGCGCGATACGAGCGTCATGTCGTGTTCGACCATCAGCACCGTGATACCGAGATCGTTCCTGATGTCGCCGATCCAAAACGCCATGTCGTCGGTTTCTTCGACGTTCAGCCCCGAGGACGGCTCATCGAGCAACAGCAGGCGCGGGCCAATCGCCAACGCGCGTGCCAGTTCGACCACCTTGCGCACCCCATAAGGCAGCGCGGCCACGATCGTGTCGCGGTAGTGTTGCAGGTCGAGAAAATCGATCACCTGCTCGACGCGATCGCGAAACTCGCGTTCCGCGCGCCAAGCCGCCGGCGTGAACAGCACCTCCTGCCACAACGACGTCGCTCGATGCGTGTGGCGGCCGATCAACAGATTGGCGAGCACGCTTGCCTGTTCGAACAATTCGATGTTCTGGAACGTGCGCGCGACGCCGAGCGCGGCGATACGGTGCGGCGCCACCGTCAGCAGGTCGATGCCGTTGAACGTGAGCTTGCCGGCTGCGGGTTGATAGATGCGGCTGATCAGATTGAAGACGGTCGTCTTGCCGGCGCCGTTGGGGCCGATCAGCGTGAATACCTCACCCGGCTGCACGTCGAAGCTGACGTCGTTGACGGCTTTCAGGCCGCCGAAGCTGAGGCTCAGGTTCGAGGCGCAAAGCAACGCACTCATCGCAATCGGTCCGATTTCTGGAACGACTTCTGGCGCTTGAACAGGCCGCGGCGATAGAACGGAAACAGTTGGAAGTAGGTGCGGATCTTCAGCCAGCGTCCGTAGATGCCGTAAGGCTCCGCCAGCACGACGAGGATCATCACCGCGCCGAAGATCACAGGCCGCAGGCCGGTGGCGTTGGCGATCGCGTCGGGCAGGAAATCCTTGAACCAGGTGATCACCTGGGGCAGCGAGATGATGAACGCGGCACCAAAAAATGCACCATGGATCGATCCGAGGCCGCCGATCACAACCATGAGCAGAAGTTCGATCGATTGCAGGATGGTGAACTGCTCCGGCGTGATGAAGCGGATCTGATGCGCATAAAGCGCGCCGGCGATGCCCGTGAGAAAAGCCGAAAGCGCGAACGCAATCGTCTTGTAGCGCGCGAGGTTGATGCCCATGCTCTGCGCTGAAATCTCCGAGTCGCGGATCGCCACGAACGCGCGGCCGGTCGGCGCGCGCAGCAGGTTCAGCACCACGAGTGTGGTCACTACGGCAAACGACAGGCAAAGGTAATAAAGCGCGGCCGTGGATTCGAACTTGAAACCCGCGATGGCGGGCGCGTGCACCTGCAGTCCGGAGTTGCCGCCCGTGACCGATTCCCAGCGTGCCGTCACTTCTTCCACGATGAAGCCGAACGCCATCGTTGCGATGGCAAGATAAATCCCCCGCACCCGCAGCGCCGGCAGGCCCACGACAACTCCGACAGCGCCGGCGACCAACGCCGCCGCCGTGATCGCGAGCAGGAATGGCCACCCATGTGAGATCAGCACCACATGCGTATAGGCGCCGACCGCCATGAACGCCGCGTGCCCCAGCGATACCTGACCCGTGTAGCCGGTCAGCAGCATCAGCCCGAGGCCAACGATTCCATAGATACAAATGAACACCAGCTGCGACAGCATGTACTCGGACACAGCCGCCGGCGCGAGCAGCAGCGCGATCAGCAGCAGCCCATACCAGAAGCGCTGGCCCGGGTGCTTGAAGAGCGCGATGTCCTGGTCGTAGCGTGTCTTGAAGACAAAACGCATCGCGCTGTCACACCTTCTTGCGCATCGTTTCGCCGAACAACCCGTTCGGTCTGACGATCAGCATGATGAGCACGACCACGTACGCGGCAACGTCCTTGAATCCTTCAGGCAGGTAGAACCCGGCCAATGCCTCGACCGTGCCAATGACCAGTCCACCGACGATTGCGCCAGGCAGCGAACCGAAACCACCGACGACCGCGGCCGGGAATGCCTTGAGTCCGATGAACCCCATGTTGACGTGCACGAACGTGATCGGGGCCAGCAGGAGACCTGCGACCGCGGCGACGGCCGCCGAAAGCGCCCAGACCACGCCGTTCAGACGCTTCACCGGAATGCCCATGTAGTACGCGGCGAGCTGGTTCTGCGAGGTCGCTTGCATCGCGATGCCGATCTTGGTGTAACGAAACAGCGCGAAAAGAGCGACGCACAGCGCCGCAGTGACCGCGATCACGATCAACTGCGGCACAGAGAGCACGAGCGCGCCGGCACTCACGGTGGCGAAGCGATAAGGCACATCGAGCGCGAACGTTTCGGTGCCGACGTTCGGCACCATCGTTACCGCGCCGCGCGCGACGTAACCGAGGCCGATCGTCACCAGCACGATTGCAAACGCCGGCTGGCCCAGGATCGGGCGCAGGACGACACGTTCGATCGCAAGCCCGGCAAGCGCCATCACGCCGAGCGCAATCACACACGCCAACGGAAACGGCCAGCCAAGGCCGGCGTAGATGGCCAGACCGGCGAACGCGCCGAGCATCATCAGCTCGCCCTGCGCGAAATTGACGGTCTCGGTTGCTTTGTAGATCAGAACAAAACCCAGCGCGATCAGGCCGTAGATGCAACCCTGGGCGATGCCGCTGATCAGGATCTGCGCCAGTTGCACCTGCTTCCCCCGAAGTACGCGGCTGCGCAGCGGTTCTGCGCAGCGCGCGGGCGCATTGCTTTTGGCGCGGCAGTGTATGGGCGCCCCTCAGGTCTGACAATCTCGCACAGCAACGACCGCAGGCGCGCGCGCCAAGCAAGCAGTTGCTTTGTGCACATCGCGTGTCTAGGATGGGTCGCGATGGCTGCGCCTTCCACTCGGTCAGCGCCGCGGCTTGCTGCTGCAAGCGTGCGCGAGCGTGTCCCTGCAGCGCGCGCCGTTGCTAACGGCAATGAAGCGAACCGGCGTGCCGAAATCGTGCGGCTCGCGGCGCGCTTGTTTCGCGAACAGGGTTTCGATGGCACGACCGTGCGCGCCATCGCGTCGGCCGTCGGCATGCGCTCGGGAAGTCCGTTTTATCACTTCGCGAGCAAGGAAGAGATTCTGTTCGCGGTGATGGAAGAGGGGCTGCGCCAGGGCCTGGCGCGCACCGAAGCCGTGCTGGCGCAACACACGGGAGCGCGCGAGCGGTTTGTGGCACTCATGCATGCGCATTTCGCCACCATCCTCGAGGACGGCAGTGACTTCGTCCCGGTGATGCTGTACGAGTGGCGCCGTCTGCCGCCCGTGTACCGCAAGCGGCTGATCGCGGTGAAGGACCGCTACGACGCGCTGTGGCAGCGTGTGATCGAAGAACTCGCTGCCGCGGGCCTGCTGCGCGGCGACGTGAAACTCGCGCGCCTGTTGATCCTCGGTGCGGTCAATTTCGCCGCCACCTGGTTCAAACGCGGCGGTGAACTTTCAATCGATGAACTGGCCCAGGCGAGTGCGGAATTTTTTCTGCTGCCGGCTGGCGAAGCGCGGTTGCGCAGGCGGGGCGCAGCATGAAGAGCGTGCGCATCGGCGCCGGCCTGGGCTTCTATGGCGATTCATGGTTGCCGATTCGCGCCACGCTCGAGCGTGGTGATGTGAAATACATTGCATCCGACCATCTGTCGGAACTCACGCTTGCAATCCTGCGCAAGGATCTGGCCAAGGATCCGAGCGCCGGTTACACGCGCGACCTGGTGCCGATGCTCACCGCGTTGTGGCCTCTCGCCGCGCCGCGCGGGGTGCGGTTCGTGCTCAACGCAGGCGGGCTGAATCCGCGCGGAGCCGGCGCCGCACTGACAGCGGCGTTTCGTGCCAACGGATGGCGCGCTCGCATCGCCGTCGTCACCGGCGATGACGTGCTGGATCAAATCGATGCACTGCGCGCGGGCGGCGACACGTTGCGTCACATGGATACCGGAGTCGAGATCGACACCGTGCGCGAGCGGCTGGTGTTCGCCAACGCATATCTCGGCGCGGGTCCGATCACGCAGGCGCTCGCCGCCGGTGCCGATATCGTATTGACCGGGCGGGTTGCCGATGCCGCACTCGCGCTGGGGCCGATCGTGCATGAACTCGGATGGCCGCTTGCGGCGCGCACGCAGCAGGAATGGGACCGGCTTGCACTCGGTCTCACGGTGGGCCACCTGCTCGAGTGTTCGGGCCAGGGCAGCGGCGGTAACTTCGGGTCAGCGGGAGCCTGGAACGAGATTCCAGACCTCGGCCACATCGGTTACCCGATTGCAGAAGTACGCGAAGACGGTGTAGCAATCATCACCAAGGCGCCTCACACCGGCGGGCGGGTGAGCTTCGATACCGTGCGCCAGCAGCTGCTGTATGAGGTGCAGAACCCGCACGCGTATTTTTCGCCCGACGTCGTGCTCGACATGGGGACGTTGCGCCTGACGGACCTCGGTGACGATCGGGTCGAGGTGCAAGGCGCCACCGGCAAACCGCGTCCAGCGCAGCTCAAGATCGTTGCGGGCTACGAAGACGGGTGGATGGGCCACGCCGTGATCGGCTTCTGTTGGCCGGACGCGTATCGCAAGGCAGAGGCCACCGTTGCCCTGATCGAGCAGGCGCTGCGCGAGCAGAAGCTGCCGATCGAGGAAACGCAGGTCGAGTATCTCGGGCTCGATGCATTCCTGGGTCCGCACGCGGATCGTTCCGCGCGCGACCAGATGAACGAAGTCTGGCTGCGCATGGCCGTGCGCACGCGCGAGCGCCACGTGGCCGAGGCATTTCCGCGCCAGTTTCCGTGGCTTGCGCTCTCCGGGCCGCCGTACATGGGCGGCTTTCACGGCATCGCGCCGGCAAGCCAATTGCTCGGTGTCTGGCCGGCGCTCGCTGCGCGCGAGCGCATCGAAACCAAGGTCGACGTGCAGATCGAGGAGATGGCGTGAAGTTACAGCTCGCGCGCATCGCACACGCGCGCAGCGGCGACAAGGGCGATCGCGCCGACATCGGGCTTTTTGCCTACGACGCGCCGACCTATGCCGTGCTCAAGCGCGTGGTCACCGCCAACCGCGTGGCTGCGCACTTCGCCTGGCTGGGCGCAACCAGCGTCGACGTTTATCCGCTCGACAATCTGCTTGCAGTCAAGTTTGTGTTGAATGGTGCGTTGGCGGGAGGCGCGGCGCGCAGCCTCCGTTCCGACAATCTCGGCAAGACCATCGGTGCGGCGTTGCTGCGACTGGAAATCGAGCTCGACGACGCCGAAGCGGCACGCCTGCCGCGGCTGGCAGGAGAACGCGCATGACGGTGCAGATCGAGCGCAGTGCAGCGGTAACCACGATCGTGATCGATCGGCCAGAGGCGAAAAATGCCGTCGATGGCCCAACCGCCGAGGCACTTGCACATGCGCTGCGTGATTTCGAGGCGGATGCGCAATCCAGCGTGGCGGTCCTCGCGGGCAGCGGGGGAACGTTTTGCGCGGGCGCTGACTTGAAGGCGTTCGGCACCGCACTTTCCAATCGTGCCAATCCATTGCACGACGACATGACGCGCACCGCGCCGATGGGTCCCTCGCGCCTGACGCTGAGCAAGCCGGTGATCGCCGCAGTCGACGGCTACGCCGTCGCGGGCGGCATGGAGCTCGCGTTGTGGTGTGACCTGCGTGTCATGGAAGAGACCGCGGTGTTCGGCATCTTCTGCCGCCGTTGGGGCGTGCCGCTGATCGATGGCGGGACGGTGCGGCTGCCGCGGCTGATCGGCATGAGCCGCGCGCTCGACCTCATCCTTACTGGCCGGCCGGTGCACGCCCAGGAAGCGCTGTCGATCGGACTCGCGAACCGGGTGGTATCCGAAGGCACAGCGCGCGCGCAGGCGCAAGCGCTTGCGGCGGAGATCGCACGGTTTCCGCAGGTGTGCCTGCGCAACGATCGTGCAAGCGTGTTCGAGCAAAACGGCCTTACGCTCGAAGCGGCGCTGGCGAACGAATTCCGCCTTGGCCGGGACACGCTTGCGAGCGGCGAAGCGCTGTCCGGTGCTGCACGTTTTGCGCAAGGCGCGGGGCGCGGCGGAAGTTTCGATAGCTGATTGTCATCCCGAGCCGAAGGCGAGGGATCTCGGTCTGCGAAGACTGAGATCCTTCGCTGCTCAGGATGGCACGCGCGCGTG
>DASQAE010000073.1:0-4686 GCA_035635915.1 Burkholderiaceae bacterium
GCTCGTGTTCGTCTGTGCGGAACGCGGCGACCGCGAGCGGCAGGCCGAACAGTTGCTTGCCAAGGTGATTGCGCTGCGCGTGTTCGCAGACCGCGACGGCAAGATGAACCGCAGCGTGCGCGATGCGGCCGGCGGCTTGCTGCTGGTGCCGCAGTTCACGCTGGCCGCGGACACGCGCTCGGGTACGCGCCCCAGCTTTACTCCGGCGGCCCCGCCCGCTGAAGGACGTGCGCTGTTCGCGCATTTTGTGGCGCGCGCACGGGAGTCGTACCCGTCGGTGGCGACGGGCGAGTTCGGTGCGATGATGCAGGTGGAACTGGTCAACGACGGGCCGGTCACATTCTGGTTGCGTGTGGAGCCGGAAATCTGAGCGGCCCGCTCCACGTCGAGGAGTGACGACGATGAGACTTTGGAGCAACTCGTTCACGGACGGCGGCAAGATCCCGGGCGAATTCGCATTTGCGGTGATCGACCCTGCGCATCATGTGAAATTCTCGACCAATCGCAATCCTCATCTCGCATGGAGCGGCACCCCTGCGGGCACACGGTCGTGTGTCTTGATCTGCCATGACTACGATGTGCCGAGCCGCGGCGACGACGTGAACCAGGAAGGGCGGGAAATTCCGGCGAGCCTGCCGCGCGTTGATTTCTTCCATAGGACCCTGGTCGATATACCACCGTCGATGTCGTAGATCGAAGCGGGAGCCTTCTCGCACGCCGTGACGCCGCGCGGCAAGAGCGGACCGGCGGCGGCGCATGCAACGCGGCAGGGCATCAACGACTACACCGGCTGGTTTGCCTCGGACCATGACATGGAGGGCGACTACTTCGGATATGACGGCCCATGCCCCCCCTGGAACGATTCGATCCTGCATCACTATGTTTTCACGCTGTACGCGCTTGACGTGGAACGGGTGCCGATCGAAGGCAAGTTTGCCGGCGCCCAAGTGCGCAAGGCAATGGAAGCACACGTGCTGGCGCAAGCGCACATGATGGGTACGTACACCCTGAACCCCCGCCTCGGTGGATGACGCCGCCGCGCATGGACGTTGCGACGCTGCTGCTCATCCGTCATGGAGAAACCGCCTGGAATGCCGAAAGCCGGATCCAGGGGCAACTCGACGTGCCGCTTTCAAACGCAGGCATCTGGCAAGCTGGGCGACTGGCACAGCGGCTCGCCGACGAAAGTATCGACGCCATTTTCGCCAGCGACCTGACGCGCGCATGGTTGACGGCGCAGCCGATCGGCCAGTCGCGCCAGATCGATCCGCTGGTCGATATCCGCTTGCGTGAACGCCACTTCGGAATTTTTCAAGGACATACGCTCGAGGACATTGCGGCAAGATGGCCGGTCGAATTCGCCGCGTGGCGCGAGCGCAATCCCGACTGGGTGATTCCCGAGGGCGAATCGGCGCGGCAATTCATCGAGCGCGTGCTGGAGGTGCTCGATGAAATCACGCACCGCCACGCGGGAGGAACCGTCGCCGTGGTCGCGCACGGCGGCGTGCTCGACGTTGCCTACCGCTACGCGCGCGGTTTGGCCTGGAACGCGCCGCGCCAGCATCTGATGGTGAACGCGGCATTGAACCGCGTTACCGCGCAGGCAAGGCCGCTGCGGATCGAGGTGCAGGAGTGGGGCGACATCGCCCACCTTGTGACCGCCCGCGACGAGCTGACGGGCACCTGAATCAGAACAGGTGGGTCGTGAAGTGCGCCAGCGTGCGCGCGTGCGCTAGTGCGGCGGAGCGCGGTTCATAGGATCCGCGTTCCCAGCAGTTGAAGCCGTGATCGGCCTCGTACAGGAACACCTCTGCGCGCTTGCCGGCCATCGCCGCCTTCACTTTCTCCACCGCGGCAGGCGGGATCACCTTGTCGCGCTCGCCGTAGTGAAATTGGATCGGGCAGGTGATGCCAGCCGCCTTGTCGAGGTTGTCGTGGATGCCGCCGCCGTAGAAACAGGACGCGGCGTCCACGCCCGCGGTCGCCGCAGCGAAGTATGCAAGCCGCCCACCCATGCAATAGCCGAATGCCCCGACCTTGCCGCTCACCTCGCCACGTGCACGCAGCGCCTTGACCGTGGTGCCGATGTCGGCGAGCAACTGCGCCGGTGTGATTCCGGTCATCAGCGCGCGCGCGCGGTCCATGTCGGCGCCCGCGTAACCGAGTTCAACCCGCGGTGCCTGGCGCCAGAACACGTCGGGAGCGAGCACGACAAATCCATCGAGCGCGTACTGATCGGCGACCGCACGGATATGCCGGTTGACGCCGAAGATCTCCTGGAACAGGACCAGGCCCGGGCCTTTGCCGGCCGGCGGCAGCGAAAGGTACGCCCCGTACTGGCCGTCTTCAGCCTTGATCGGGATCCATTGCGATTGGGCGGGCATGACGTTCCTCTTCGAGTGGCTTGGCGCGCGGGCGCGGATTATCGCGCGCCACGCTGGGACCGCCCATGAAATCGGCGGTGCCGATACCCGAAATCGCGGCTGTACATCTGCCGCGCCGAAAGCTCAAATCGACGCCATGCGTTTGCTCGGGATTGCATCGGTCGTTCTTGCGATTGCCACCCTGTACGCACTCGCCGACTCGGACCTCGGCGCAGCCGCGTACTACACCCTGGCAGCGTTCCTGTGCGCCTTCCTTGGCTATTGCTGGGGATCGATTGAACGCCTGCGCGAGCAGCTGGAGAAACTCGAACGCAGAGTTGCTCGCACCAATGAGTCGGAACCCTGATGAAACCGGCTTCCGCCGCGACGTGGGTCGCCCTTGCGCTGGTTGCCGCGGCCTGGCTCTGCCGGCTGCTCTGGATCGCGGTGCCGGCACTGGACGTCAGCGTCAATCACGCGGCGGAGGCGCTTTACCTCGCTGAGCTCGAGTACCAGCACCATGGGGTAGCAATCGTCGAAGCACCGAGCATCGAGTCGATTGCCACCGAAGTGCACCGGCGTACCGCACGCGTATTGATCTGGATCGGCCTGGGCCTGGGGTTGTGCCTGGTTGCCGCATTGGCGCCGCACTCGCGTCGTGTGATGATCGTGGTGGCCGGCCTTGTCTACCTTCTCGGCTGGATCCGCCTCGACGCGTACGCCCACGTTGGACTGCTCCAGGGGCTCGATCTGAAGCTGCGGCTGGTGCAAAACGATGCGGGGCGGCTGCTGCAGTTTGCCGTGATCGACGGCGTCTTGCCGTTGCTGGTCACTTGCGCCATTGCGACGACCTCCGCCTTGGCGCTCAGGCGTGCCTGAAAAATCACTGCAGCGAAAACGCTGCGCGCTGGCATAATTTCCGCGCCATCCGGTTCCGCGTGACTGGCGAGGAGGGTGAAAACACCCGGGGAGCGTGGAACGACAGCGTGCTGGACAACCCGGCACGCGCCGATCGCCTGGGCACGATGGCAAGTGACCTTCACCCCACTTGTCGACGCCGAGGACCACTATGTTCAGTCGCACCACGTATGCCCTGCCGAAAATCGACGCCGAGATCTGGGCAGCGATGCAGGCGGAAAACGAACGCCAGGAAGCGCATATCGAGCTCATCGCCTCCGAGAACTACGCCAGCCCCGCCGTGATGGCTGCGCAAGGCGGGCAGATGACCAACAAGTACGCCGAAGGCTATCCCGGGAAGCGTTATTACGGCGGCTGCGAGCACGTCGACGTCGTGGAGACATTGGCGCTCGAGCGCCTCAAGCTGCTGTTCGGATTGCCGACCATCGAGCTTGCCGCCAACGTCCAGCCGCATTCCGGCGCGCAGGCCAACGAAGCCGTGTTTTTTGCGCTGCTCAACCCCGGCGACACGATCATGGGCATGAGCCTCGCCGAAGGTGGTCACCTCACCCACGGCATGCCGATCAACATGTCGGGCAAGTGGTTCAAAGTGGTGAGCTACGGTCTAAACGCGCAGGAGGCGATCAACTACGACGAGATGGAATCGCTTGCGCATCTGCATCACCCGAAGCTCATCATCGCGGGCGCTTCTGCTTATTCGCTGCACATCGATTTCAAGCGCTGCGCGCAGATCGCGCGCGACATCAACGCCTACCTCATGGTCGACATGGCGCACTACGCCGGTCTGATCGCGGCGGGCCTGTATCCGAGTCCGATTCCGCACGCGCACGTGATCACGTCGACGACGCACAAGACGCTGCGCGGTCCGCGCGGCGGATTGATCCTGATGAAGCCGAACCTGGAAAAGCAGATCAACTCGGCGGTTTTCCCGGGTCTGCAGGGCGGCCCATTGATGCACGTGATCGCTGCCAAGGCGGTCGCGTTCAAGGAAGCGCTGCAGCCGGAATTCAAGACCTACCAGCAGCAGGTGCTCAAGAACGCACGCGCGCTTGCCGAGACATTGACTAGGCGTGGCCTGCGTATCGTCTCCGGCGGCACCCAGAGCCACATGTTCCTGCTCGATCTGCGCGCCAAGAAGATCACCGGCAAGCAAGCGGAAGACGTGCTGGGCCAGGCCAACATCACGGTGAACAAGAACGCGATTCCCAAGGATCCGGAAAAACCGATGGTGACGAGCGGAATCCGCATCGGTTCGCCGGCGATGACGACGCGCGGATTCACCGAGGCGGAGGCCGAAGCGACGGCCAACCTGATGGCCGACGTGCTGGAGAACCCCGACCCGAACACGCTTGATCGCGTCCGGCGCGGGGTCGCAGAGCTCACCCGGCGTTTTCCGGTCTACGGG